>JACCQS010000378.1 GCA_013814015.1 Geodermatophilaceae bacterium
CCTGAGGCGCTGCGCGTCGTTTCGGTCTACGCCCCACACGGCCGCACCGTCGACCACTGGCACTACCAGTACAAGCTGGCATTCTTCGACGCGCTCACCGAACGCGTCAGCGAGTGGCTAGCCCACCACGGACACGTCGTGGTGGCCGGTGACATCAACGTCGCCGCTACCGACAGCGACGTCTTCCACCCCGACGCGTTCGTCGACGCCACCCACGTCACCGCGCCGGAGCGCGAGGCCCTCGCCCGCCTGCTCGCCGCCGGCCTCATCGATGTCGACGTGGCCCGATGGGGTCCTCGCGCTCGCCGATTCACGTGGTGGAACCACGGAATCGGCTACTCCCGCAATCTCGGCATGCGGATCGACCTCATCGCCAGCGACCACGCACTCGCCGCCCGGCTCGACACCACCTGGATCGACCATGTCGGCCGCAGCCAGCAGCGACCGTCGGACCACGCCGCGCTGATCGCCGACTTCCACCATCCCAGCGGATGCTTCTATGGATGTCAAGCGGCGATTCGTGACGATCGTGTCGCGGTTGGAGTGCCGAGATCGGTGGTGATGGCGCGGTGTACCTCGCGTGCGACGTAGCGCTTCAGGCAGCGGATGACCTCCTTGGTGGTGCGTCCTTCGGCCAGACGTCGGGCCATGTAGTCCTTCGTCGGCGGGTGCCAGCGGAGCCGGCACATGACGATGGTGTAGAGCGCGCAGTTCGCTTGGCGGTCCCCGCCCCGGTTGAGGCGGTGGCGTTGTTGGCGGCCGGAGGAGGCGTCAATGGGTGAGGTTCCGCAGAGCGCGGCGAACGAGGCGGTTGATCGCAGCCGGTCCGGGTTGTCGCCGGCGGCGGCGAGCAACGCAGCGGCGTTCTGCGGGCCGACACCGTTGATCGCCCGCAGCGTCGGCGCGGCCGACTCGGTGAGCTCGTCGAGGTGGGCGTCGAGCATCCCGACCTCGCCGTCGAGTGATTCCCAGCGACGCGCGAGGACGCGCAGGGTGAGCTTGGCGGCGTCGGTGGGCGTGGCCGGGTGACGGCGATGGAACCGGGCAGCGGTGGCGACGATCCGGTCGGTGCCCTGTCCGGTGAGGCGCTCGCGCAGTTCGGCTGGTGCGGTGTCGATCACGGCGTGGAGCTGGTTGGTGGCCTGGGTGCGGGCCTTGACGGCGCTGCGTCGTGCGACGCGCAGCAGCCGGATCGCTTCCACCGCGCCGGTCTGTGACTTCGGGGTGCCGGTTGCCTCGCCGGCCAGCACCGCCCGGGCGGCGCCGATCGCGTCGGCCGGATCGGACTTGCCGTGCCGGCGGCGATGCTGCCGGTTCGGGCGAGTCACCTCGATCACCACCGCCCCCTTGGCGGTGAGGAACCGGGCCAGCCCGGCACCCCACGCCCCGGTCCCTTCGACACCGACCGCGGCGACGCCGCCGAACGTGCGCAGCCACCGCCACAGCTGCCGGTACCCAGCAACAGTCGTCGGGAACGACTCGGCGCCGAGCACCCGGCCGACCCCATCGAGCGCCGCAGCGACGTGGGTGTCCTTGTGCGTGTCGACGCCGCCGGTGACACAACGTGTCGTGTCTGTCATCGTGGTCATTGTCATCCCTTCGTTGAGTTGTGGATGACACGCACTGCCGGTCACGGACAGGCCAGTGATGGGGCTCCTGCACGAGCTTCTATCAGGTCACGTTCGACCAGCTGGTTGTGCCGGTGGCGCTCCACTCACCGGGCCGACGGATCGGCTCGAAGACATCGACGAGTCAGGCGACAGCTGGGTCAGACCCGACGAGCGGAGCGCCACCACCATTCTCACTGGCGATAGCGGACACGTCGGGACCGCGATACCGGCTGGGTTATTCGGACACGTCTCGGTTTGTGTCTGGCGATCACGTCCGCGACGGTGAGCATGGCGATCCCCGCCGGTTGGTCCTGTTGACGGTTGGCGACGAGCGTGGTGGTGAGGTCGGGGTGGTGGGTTCGTGTTGCAGCGTTGAGCGCCCTGCGCGCTGCGCGCTGCGACGATTGGGTCAGACCCAACCTCCGGCGAAGCCCACGAACTGCCCGGTCGTGAACCGACTCGTGCCGTCGACGAACGGCAGGGCCATGTGGGCGAGCTCGTCCATGGTGCCGAGTCGTCCCATCGGCACCATTGCCTCGACTCGGGCGCGACCCTCGGGCTCTTCGGCCCGGTTGGCCCGCAGGAATCCCGGGAAGTCCATGAAGTTGGTGCCGATCGCGTTGACCTGCACGTTGCGCCCGACGACCTCGTCAGCGACGTTGCGTACGAGCATGTTCGCCGCGGCTCGCGCCGACGAGTAGAGCGGGGCCCCAGGGGTCGGGCGAGCACCGGCGGCGCTCGTGAACACCAGGATCTGGCCGCCGCCGCGCTCGACCATCACGGGCACGACGCCGCGCAGGAACTGGTAGGGCGCCTCCACACATCCGACCAGCGCGTCGCGCAGATCGTCGACGGTTGAGCGCAGGAAACGTCCGACCACGATGCGGCCGGTGAACGCGACCGCGGCGTCGAGGCGTCCGAAGCGCTCGATGGCGAGCGTCACCAGGCGCTCAATCACGTTGGGACGGCTGAGGTCGCGGGCGTCCTCGGCGACCGCGACCGCGGCGCCGCTGGCTTCGAGGTCCGCAACGAGCCCGTCCTCGGGATCGCCGACGACGAGATCGTGCCTCGGCGCGAGCAGCCGGGCCAGCGACGGGCCGACATACCCGGCCGCATCGCTAATCATCGCCACTCGTCGCTCGCCCGTCATCGCGCCCCTCGACCCGTCATGGGCCGCCACGGTAGGCGCGATTGGATCGGCCGGGATCACCCGCACAACGCACTGCACGCAGGGGCGTGTCATGGCCAGGGGCCAACTCACAGGATCCACGGCGCTCGTGGACGGTCGCGACCCGGCGATAGAGGGCGCAGGTCGTCCGGATTATTCGGACGTGATTTGCGGACGGTCGCCTCACGACGTTCGGTGTGCTTCGTTGCGGTCGGCGGAAACATCGCCTACCCGGGCGGCATCACCGTGGACCGTCCCTCGGCCCGTGCGGGAGACGTGTCCCAACCGCGCCGTCTAGTGCACGGCGGCGTGACTGTCCTCGAGCGATTCGCCGCTGAGGCGGGCGTCGATGATCGACCAGAAGCGTGGGCAGCGCGACGGGTCTTTCGCCGGGCAGTCGCGGGCGTGTTCCAACGCGGTCCGCGCTGCCAGGAGGCGGTGTTCGTGTTCGGCCAGTGCGGCGAGCTTGCGGTCCACCAGCGCCGACCAGCGGGCCGTGCGCGTGCTGGCCGCGATCAGCGCCCCGATCTCGGCCAACGTGAACCCGACGTCGCGCAGGAACAGCACCACGCCGACGGCTCCGACCGCCGACTCAGCGTAACGGCGCTGACCGGAGGCCCGGGTCGCCGGCCGGACCAGACCGAGTTCGTCGTAGTAGCGCAGTGCGGTGAGGGCGACGCCGGTGCGCCGCGCCAGCTCGCCGATCGGAATCAGATGTTCGGACACTTGACC
>JACCQS010000380.1 GCA_013814015.1 Geodermatophilaceae bacterium
TCGGTCGCGTCGATCGGCTCCGCGGTCACCGTGGCATCTCGCTCGGGCACCGGGCCACGCTACCGAGAGTGCCTGGCCCGCCTCGCAGGGGCCGAAGCCCCACAAATCCTTTGCGGCCATGCAACCTCCGATCGGCAGCCGGCGTATCCATTCCACGACATCACCGCGGTGTCGCGCATCAAACTCACCGACCCGGAAGGGGTCATGACATGAGGACCTGGCTCAAGGGGATTGCGATCGCCGCAACCATCGCTTCGATTGCACTTGTAGTTCCAACATCCATTGCACAGGCGGCGCCGTACTGCGGGATCACCTGGGGATCCCTGGACAAGGCTGCCGGGACTCTTTCGAACGACGCGCTGTACAACGTCCGAGCTGGCCGGCACGCCTGCTTTGACCGGCTGGTCATGGACGTCACGGACGTCGATGTCGGGGGAACCCCGGCCGGTTACACCGTGCGCTACGTCTCCGCCGTACGTCAGGACGGCTCGGGCAACGTCGTCCCGCTGCGGGGCGGGGCGTTCCTGGAGATTGTCCTGCAGGTCTCCACGTCGGACCCGTTCAACGGTTCGCCGACCTACTTGCCGATCAACCCGAGGGAACTGGTCAACGTCAACGGATACCAGACCTTCCGGCAGGTCGCCAGCGGCGGCAGCTTCGAGGGTTATACGACGATCGGACTGGGTGTCCGTGCCCGGTTGCCCTTCCGGGTTTTCACCCTGGACGGTCCTGCCGATGGATCACGCGTGGTGATTGACGTCGCCCACCGCTGGTAGTCGAGAACGCCGCCAAAGTGGTCACCAACTGCACCGGACACCGCCGGACGGATGCAGTTTGGTGACCACTCAGGTCAGGCAAAGCCGATCTGTGGCTGCCGCAATCGGAGGATGTGGGCCACCTCGCGATGCGGGCCGAGTTCGACGTAGTTGTACTGACCCCACTCGAACTCCGCCCCGGTGAGTTCGTCGATCACCGGAAAGCGGTCTGCCCAGTCCAGCCCGAGTGCGGGCATGTCGAGGGCGGTGGTCCCGATCTGCGGGCCGTAGGGATCCAGCGAGCAGACGACCAGCACCACATCCCGGCTGCCCGGGTCGGACTTGGAGAAGCAGAGCAGGTTGCCGTTCTCGATGTGGTGGAACTGCACTGTCCGCAGCTGCTGCAGCGCTGGATGCGCGCGCCGGATCTCGTTGAGCCGGCGCAGGAACGGGGCCAGTGACTGGCCGGCGGCCTCGGCGGCGGCATAGTCCCTGGGCCGGAGCTGGTATTTCTCCGAGTCGAGATACTCCTCGCTGCCCGGCCGGACCGGGCGATGCTCGAAGAGCTCGTAACCGGAGTACACCCCCCAGCTCGGCGCCATCATCGAGGCCAGCACGGCGCGGATCTTGAACATCTGCGGGCCGCCGACCTGCAGCGACTCGTGCAGGATGTCCTGGGTGTTGACGAAGAAGTTGGGCCGCATGTAGTCGGCGGCCTGGGCCAGCTCCTGGCCGTACTCCTCGAGTTCGGTCTTGCCGGTCCGCCAGGTGAAGTAGGTATAGGACTGGGTGAACCCGAGCTTGGCCAGGGTGTGCATCATCGCCGGTCGGGTGAAGGCCTCGGCGAGGAAGAGCACGTCGGGATCGGTCTTCTTGATCTCCCAGATCAGCCAGTGCCAGAAGTTCAGCGGCTTGGTGTGTGGGTTGTCGACCCGGAAGACCCGCACGCCGCGGTCCACCCAGAGCTTGGTGATACGGAGCACCTCGGCGTAGAGCCCGGCAGGGTCGTTGTCGAAGTTGAGCGGGTAGATGTCCTGGTATTTCTTGGGCGGGTTCTCCGCGTAGGCGATCGTGCCGTCCGGCTTCGTGGTGAACCAATCCGGGTGCTCGGTGACCCAGGGATGGTCGGGGGCACACTGCAGCGCGAGATCCAGGGCAACTTCCATTCCCAGCTCCCGCGTCTGGCTTACGAAGTCTGCGAAGTCCTGCTCGGTTCCCAGCCCACGGTGGATGGCGTCGTGCCCGCCTTCCTTGCTGCCGATCGCCCACGGACTGCCTACATCTTCCGGACCGGGATCCAGGGTGTTGTTGGGTCCCTTCCGGTTGACCTCGCCGATGGGATGGATCGGGGGGAGATAGACGACGTCGAAGGCCATCTCGGCGATGGCTGGCAGCCGCTTGGCGGCATCGGTGAAGCTGCCGTGGACCGGCTTGCCATTCGCGTCGAGCCCGCCCTCGGAACGGGGGAAGAATTCATACCAGGAGCCGTAGAGCGCCCGCTGTCGATCCACCCAGATCTCGTGCCGAGCTGAGCGGGTGACCATCTCCCGCACCGGAGTTGCCTGCAGCAAGGCGTCGACCTGCGTACTGAATGCCGAGGCGACCCGCGCGGTGAGACCGGAGTTCTCGTTTCGGAGTTGGCCTGCCGCCTCGCGCAGCGTCCTACGGTTGGGCCCCGTTGCGCCGGCGGCTGCCCGGTCGAGGATGCCGGCGCCGAGCTCTAGGTCGTTGGCGAGTTCGGCCGCATCCTGACCCGCGTCGAGTTTGACATGTACGGCGTGCAGCCAGGTCGCCCACGGGTCCCGCCATCCTTCTACGACGAATGTCCACAAGCCTTGTGTCGCCGGAGTGAGCAGGCAGGTCCAGCGGTCGGGCTCTTCCCCGTCGGGCTGCATCCGCACGACCTGCTGGCGCGAAGCGCCCGGATTTTTATCCGTACCGCCGGCCCCGTACGAGACGAGCCCGCGGCCCTGGCCTGGGATGTGCGGCTTGCCTGAAGTGCCCTTGGGGGCGGTCCACACGACGGCTGCCGCGACGAGGTCATGTCCCTCGCCGAACACCGTGGCGGTGATCGGTATCCATTCGCCGACCACGGCGCGCGCGGAGTAGGCGCGGCACGAGACCGACGGAGCGACATCGGCGATTCCCAGTCGAAGATCAGCGCGTCCAGCCATTGCCCGAGGCTAGCGAGGGAGAAATTCGACCCGGTGGCGGTCCCCAGCAAGGTCACTGCGTACGCACGAAGACGCCGTCGCACCAGAGCAATTGCCCCGTACGGGGATGGAAGAACCCGGGATCCAGGGCGTGCAGGGAGTACCCCAGATCCCTGAGCCTGGTCAGCATGTCGTCGAAGAGCTGCTGGCCCTCGTACAGAACGGCAAGAGACAGTTCGAGTTGAACAGCCGCCAAGGAGCCGAGCGCCGTCTGTGCCCCATCCAGGACGGACTGCTCGTACCCCTGTGCGTCGATCTTGAGCAGCAAGTTGCTCGGATTCAGGTGGTAGCGCTCGATCAAGGCGTCCACGGTCGTGACCGAAACTTCCTCGGTCGCGACGACCCGGGCAGCGGGGGTGATCTCCAGCTGCAAAGCTGCGGGCGACAGGAACGACGACGAGTACGAGTTGCGCGCGATATTGATCAGCAGCGTCGAGTCCTGCGCCCCAGCGGCCAGCGGGACCGCTTCCCATAGCGGGTCGCCGGCCACTCGAGAGGCCAGCCTGCCGTGCGCCAGCGACTGCGGTTCGCACGACACGATGCGGCCCGCGAAACCACCGGAACGCAAGCCCGACCCGTACTGCCCGATGTTGGCCCCGACGTCCAACACGGAGTCGATTCCGTGGGTGTCGATAATCCGTTGTAGCTGCACGCTGAACGGGCTGCGGGTGATGTCGAGGCCGCGACGGCGGACCTGATTCAGGATGAACATCTTCGCCGCCTCCTGCCCGATGAAGAGCAGATGCCGGGGGGAAACCACGCAGGCACCCTACCGAGGCGGCGAGGTGTGGCCCGCCGGCTCTCGGACGAGCAGCCTTACGGTCAACGCCATGTCTGGCGATCGTCGGTTGATCACCATCGTGACGCCATGTTTCAATGCCGCGGCAACGCTGCAGGCGACCCTGGCCAGCGTCGCTGCGCAGGGCTATCCGAACGTCGAACACATCGTCATCGACGGTGGCTCCATAGACGGAACCCTCGACATCTTGGCCCGGACAGCGGGAATCAGCTATGTCTCCGAGCCGGACAGCGGTCGTGCGGAGGCGGCGAACAAAGGGGTCCGCCTGGGCAGCGGGGAGATCATCGGATGGCTCAACGCTGACGACACCTACGAGCAGGGTGCCCTTCAGGCCGTCGCCGACGCTTTCGCCGATCCCGCGGACCCGTTGTGGGTCACCGGCTACTGCCGGATCGTGGATGCCGACGGCGTCGAGATACGCAGGGCCGTCACGTGGTACAAGAACTTCTTGCTCCGGCACTACTCACTGTCGCTCTACCTGACCCAGAATTTCGTGCCCGACCCGGCCACTTTCGTCCGCAGGCACGTCCTGGACGAGGTCGGCCTGCTGGATCAGAACTACAAGATCTCCCATGACTACGACATGTGGCTGCGAGTGGCCCGGCTCGGCGACCCAGTGGTCCTACGTCGCTATCAGTCGAGGTTCTCGATGAGCGAAGGCACCCTCAGCATGTCGGGTTTCGAGCGACAGTTCGACGAACATGCACGGATCGCCAGGCGCCGCGGGAAGGGTCACCAGGTCCCGGTCGCGGTCAACATGGTCATGAGCCGCCTTATCGTGCTGGTCTACCGGAGTCTGCGGCTGGTCCGACGGTTGCGCTAGTCCGAGCCGGCCGCTGCCGATGCACCAGGTCAACCGAGCGGCTCTGCGCGTCTCTTCAGGGGCTCCCACCAGTCGCGATTGTTCCGATACCAGGCCACCGTGTCGGCCAAACCCTCGTCCAGCGTCACTGCCGGTTCAAAGCCGAGCTCGGTGCCGATCTTGGAAATGTCAAGGGAGTACCGGCGGTCGTGGCCCTTGCGGTCATCGACCGGCACTACCGACTTCCACGTGGCTCCGCAGGCGGCGAGCAGTTTCTCGGTCAGCTCCCGGTTAGTGAGCTCGGTACCGCCGCCGATGTGATAGACCTCGCCGGCCCGGCCCGCCCGCAGCGCGAGGGCGATGCCCGCGCAGTGATCATCCACGTGCAGCCAGTCACGGACGTTGAGTCCGTCGCCGTACAGCGGAACGGTCCCTCCGTCCAGGAGGTTCGTCACGAACAACGGGATGACCTTCTCCGGGAACTGGTAGGGCCCATAGTTGTTCGAGCACCGGGTCACCACCACGTCGAAGCCGTGGGTGCGGAAGGAGGCCAGGGCCATCAGGTCACTCGACGCCTTGGATGCGGCATAGGGCGAGCGGGGTGCCAACGGCTGGTCCTCGGCCCACGAGCCTTTTTCGATGGAGCCGTACACCTCGTCGGTGGACACGTGCAGGAAGCGGGCGACACCATGGCGACCAGCGGCTTCAAGGAGAACCTGAGTACCCAGGACATTGGTGCTCACGAATGCTGTGGCACCGAGGATCGAGCGGTCGACGTGAGACTCCGCGGCGAAGTGGACCACCGCGTCGTGACCTGGCATCACGTCATCGACGAGGGCTCTGTCGGTGATGTCGGCTTCGATAAAGCTCAGCCGGGGGTCAGCCTCGACGGGACGGAGATTGTCTCGATTTCCTGAGTATGTGAGCGCATCCAGCACAGTCACATTCGCAAGCTCGAGACCGGCGTAGCTACCGCTCAGGGCGCTGCGGACGAAATGAGAACCGATGAACCCGGCACCGCCGGTGATGAGGACTCGCACGGGCTGCCAGCCTAGCAAGGCAGGTCGTTAGGGTCGGGCCGGTGAAGGGCATCATCCTGGCCGGAGGAACCGGCTCGCGGCTGTCCCCGATCACTCGCGCGGTGTCCAAGCAACTGATGCCCATCTACGACAAACCGATGATCTATTACCCCCTCTCGACGCTCATCCACGCCGGTATCCGAGACATCCTGGTAATCACCACACCCGAGGACAGTGCGCAGTTCCGCCAGCTGCTCGGCGACGGGTCCGAGCTCGGATTGGCGATCAGCTATGCGGTGCAGCCGCGCCCGGAGGGTCTGGCCCAAGCCTTAACTATCGGCGCCGACTTCATCGGGACCGAACCGGTGGGACTGGTCCTGGGGGACAACATCTTTCACGGTGTCGAACTCGGCGAGCAGCTCCGGGCCGAGGGCAACCTGAGCGGTGGTCTCGTGTTCGCCTACCAGGTTGCCAACCCCGCCGAGTACGGCGTCGTCGAGTTCGACGAGCACGGGAGCGTCGTGTCGATCGAGGAAAAGCCGGCACGCCCAAAATCGCGTTATGCGGTGCCGGGGCTCTACTTCTACGACAACTCCGTCGTCGAGATCGCCCGGGGGCTGACGCCTAGCGCTCGCGGCGAGCTGGAGATCACCGCGGTCAACGAAGCGTATCTGCGGGCGGGCCGGTTACGGGTCAGCCTGCTCTCCCGTGGAACCGCGTGGTTGGACACCGGCACGTTCTCCTCCATGATGGCCGCCGCCGAGTACGTACGGGTTATCGAGGAGCGCCAAGGACTGAAGATCGGCTGCATCGAGGAAGCCGCCTGGAGGCAGGGCTTTGTCGACGATGATGCCCTGGCCGCACTTGCCGAGCCGCTGCGCAAGAGTGGGTACGGGGACTATCTGCTCGACTTGTTGACGACCGCGGCCGCACCGGTCGGGATGACCGGGTCGGACTGATATGCAGGCCCGTCCACTACGGATCTCCGGTGCCGTCGAGTTCACACCACGTCAGCACGGGGACAACCGCGGTCTGTTCCTGGAGTGGTTCCGCGCCGATGAGCTCGCAGCCGCAATCGGCCATCCGTTGCATCTTGCCCAGGCCAACCTGTCGATCTCCACGCGTGGCGTCGTCCGTGGCATTCACTACGCCGCTGTCCCTCCCGGTCAGGCGAAGTACGTGACGTGCATCAGTGGGCGGGTCCTCGACGTCGTGGTGGACCTGCGGGTGGGCTCGCCGACCTTCGGGACATGGGACAGCGTCGTCCTCGACGACTCCGATCGCCGTGCGGTCTACCTTGCCGAAGGCCTCGGGCACGGCTTCTGCGCGCTCACCGACCATGTGGCGGTGACCTACCTGTGTTCGCAGCCGTACACCCCCGAGCGTGAGCATGGGGTGCACGCGTTCGATAGGGACATCGGCATCGACTGGCAGATCGCCGAGGTCACGATCTCTGACCGCGACGCAGCAGCGCCGAGTCTGGCGCAAGCACTGGCGGCCGGAACGTTGCCGGATTTCGGTGTGTGTGCCGGGTACGCCGAGGGACTGCGAGCTGACGAGCTGACCGACAGAATCACCAAGCCATGACGCGGTCGGCCAACTCCGGGTCGATCAACTGACGGATCGCGGCGAGGAGCTGCGGTCCGACGGCGACGAGGTTGTCCGGGGAAGCGAGCAGGACGCGTTCGGTGGCCTCCGCGGCTGCTGCGACGGTGTTTTCCTCGACGACCGAGTCGGGGACAGTGGCTTGAGCGTCGAAGGTCCAGTTATCGGTCAGTCCCAGGAACCATTGGGTCATGCTGTATCCGCTGGTCCGGCTGTCCGAAGGAGCAGAGAGGTAGAAGACCGGCCTTCCCGGGAACGCTGCGGAGAACCGGTCGACATCCTCGATCATGCCTGCTGCCAATGGTGGCTGCCGGATCAGTTCTTCGCTGACGTCACGCCCGAGAGCGCCCGGAGCGTTCGCGGCGATGGCGAAGGGAGGGGGGTCCGGTACCGCGAGGCCGAAGATCTGGGTCGCGGCCACCGAGAGCGCACCGACTGTCACTGCGCTCGGGAGACGTGCCACCCGCAGCCTGGGCGTGCGGCTCACCAGGGCTGCGACCCCGATCGCCAGCACCACCACCGACAGTAACTCCAGAGCCGTGAGGTACTTCCAGAAGTAGTAGGAGAGCTCTCCGGCTGTGGCCAGCTGATAGCCGCCCAGAATGCCGGCGCCCACGATGCCGGTCACCGGCAACGTTGCCAGCCAGGCACTTCGAACGTCGATGGCGCGGCGCCGGCCTTGGTCCGGGCTGGCGGTGAACTGCGGGACGAGCAGACAGGCGGCGAGAGCGCTGAGCACAAGTACCAGTACCAAGCCGAGCGGGGGAATCGAGACGCCGCCCGGAGTGGCCAGCACAGTCAATGGAACGTCGAGAACGATGACCACCGCCCAGCCCAGGCCGCCAATTGTCGCTGCGGCTATTGCTGCGCAGAGCCACAGCGCCCATCGGTCAGCCACCCAACGGCGCCGACGTAACGGCATCAGCGTCAACAGGAGCGCTGGCAGGGCGAGGACGAGCAACATCGCCCAGCCGTGCGCGATCCCGACCACGGCTCCCCCCAGTGCCGCGAGATGCAGCGGATTCGGTACCGCTTCGAGCGGCACCGTCAGCATCGGTACTGCGGCTGCCAATGCGGCGGCAAGCAGGAAGTTGGGAAAGCCGTCCTGCAAGGCAGCGCCACCCGGGCCGAGCAAGAAGGCGGCTGCGACCAGCGCCACCAGGGGCAGGGCAACGGTCGGGCGGCGCCGCAGGCTCGACAACGCACACAGGCCAGCGCACACCATCACAACGGCCGTCAGCACCACCAGCCCGACAGCCTGCGTGTACGTGGTGATCTCCGCGTCTGCAGATCCCGGCGTAGGACTTCCGACCAGCTCCATCAGCCCGGCGACCGTCGCGTGGAAGCTCTGCGGGTATCCGTCGAAGTGGTAGACCTGACCGGCCGACTCCGGCGTGGGCAGTCCTTGCGCCGTGACTGCGTGGATGCGAATCGAATGAGTCATCGAATAGTGGGCTGAGTTGTCCCAGCCGGCGGTCAGCATGGCCATCGCCGATGTGCCACTCTTTGCCTGTAGCCACTTCCACAGCACACCTGCCGCTGCTAGTCCTGCGAGCAGCGGAAGGGCGTCGACCAGCCGGAGGCGCGGGAGCAGAAGCCGTGCCCTGAGCATCGGTTCACGCGCTATCACGAGCCAGCCGACGAGAGCCGCCGCGACGACCGCGACGAGCAGCGCGCTTCGTCCTGTCCCGCCCGTCGGCAGGTCCCACCAGTAGAGAACTGGAACCCAGCCGAAAAAGAGGCATCCGGCCAGCAGCAGACGCCGGGAGAGAATTCGCGAGGTAGGTACCGCGAGAACGATCAGCACCGAGATTGCCAGCGAAAGACTACCGGGGACGACGTCGCTGGCCAGGGCCAAGATGACCACGGTGCCGACGATGATGGCGGCCACGACTGCGCGGATGGCGCGGGCGGTAACCCTCACCTCCTGGTCGAACACCGAGCCAGTGTCTCACTCAACTCCAACTAGGCTCGGTGCGTGACCGGCTCACGAATGCGAACCAGCCCGGGAACCGGCGGGTGACCTTCGATCCGTCCGATCTCGGTCTGCTGTTGGCGCACATAGCCGTGCTCTGGGTGCCCGGTCTGGCCCTTGCCCTGGCAGTGGGAATGCGGCCGTGGATCGCAGCCGCCTCGGCGCCTCTGCTCACGTATGGCATCGCGACGGTGGCCGGTCCGTTCACCGCCACAGTGGGCTTGCGCTGGGGGCCGACAACGCTGATCCTTGCCGCCGTTCTCGCGTCAGTTCTCGCTGTGACCTTCCAGTTTCTACCTCGGCGACTACGGCGTCTGAGCGGCGTGGACGACCCGACGATCGCGCCGGGAGCGCCCGGCTTGGGCAGCGATCTCGCTATGGCTGCCGGAGTCCTCGTCGGCGGCGTCGTCTCCGTTGCCGCCAGCTTGGCCGGAATGGGTTCTTTCGCCACCATCAACCAGGACTGGGACGCGGTCTTCCATGCGAACACCGTGCGGTTCATCCTCGACACCGGCGATGCAGACCCCACCGCGCTTGCCGCGATCAACGACTTCGAGCTTGGATCCTTTTTCTACCCCAACAGCTTTCATTCGGTCGCCGCGGTCACCGGCGAACTGACCGGAGCCGGCATCTTCCAGCTTCTCAATGTGCCGATCGCCCTGCTCGGGGGTATCGCTGGCCTTGGCCTCGCGGTACTCATGCGTACCTTCGGCGCGAGAGTCGCAGCTGCGGCAGCCGTACCCGTGCTGCTCGCCGCCTTCGCCAGCTTCCCCTACGACGTGTCCTGGCGGGGCCCGCTGATCCCGTTCGCGATGGGGGTTGCTCTGCTGCCGGCCTTTGCCGTGCTCACGGAGACGACGCTGGCCACGCGACGACCGGCCAGCTTTCTCCTCACCGGACTGGCGGCCTGCGGACTGTTCGGCCTGCACCCCAGCGTCGCAGTGGTCGGGGCGATGTTCGTCGTGGCATTGCTCGCCGCACGCTGGTGGGGACATCGACAGCGCTTTCGCAGTGATCTGATCTGCGGTGGCATCCTGGCACTCCTCACGGTGGTTCTGGGAATCCAGCAGATTCTCGGTGCCCTGGGCACGCGGGTGATCGATGTCCAGGACTGGCCAGCCGTGACAACACCCGGCCGCGCCTTCGGCGACCTACTTCTCCTGAATCACGATTCGATCTTCCCGCAGTACTGGCTCGTCGTGCTGATGCTGATCGGTGCCCTTGGGATCGGCAGGATACGAGCGCTGTGGTGGTGGCTGGCGGTGACCGCCGCCTTCGTCGGCTTGTTCGTGCTCGCCGCCGCCTATGAGGGCCCATGGGTCGCCAAGCTCACCGGCCTGTGGTGGAACGATCGCTACCGGCTGGCGGCGATCGCGGTACTCGGCTTCGCCGTCCTGGCCGCCAATGGCGTCGTCGTGGCCGCCGACAGGGTAGTCGCGTTGCTGGGCAAGAGTTCGAGGGTGGCACGGCTGCCCCGGCGCAGCGCTGTTGCCGCAGCCAGCGCCGTCATCCTGGTGATGTTCGGAACGTTGAGCTCTGGGTTCTACCTTCCGCCGAATGTGGCCAGGATGAGTTCTGCGTATCAGGACGGCCTGCCCTACGCCGTTGGCGTCAACGTGACCACTACCGACCGGGAGGCGATGGAGGAACTGGCCAGGATGGTCGAACCGGGACAGCGCGTGATGAACGATCCCAACGACGGGTCCGCTTTGATGTATGCCCTCGTCGGTGTTCAACCGATGTTCGGCCACATCACGCCCAACCCACTCGAGAAGGGCCCGGACCGGGCGGCGCTGGTGCTCTCGTTCAATTGCCTGGACAGTGATCCCGACGTTCGTGCCCTGGTCGAGGAATACGACATCGGGTACGTGTTCCAAGGCGGCACCCTGCTGCGGCCGGGAATGGAACGGTTTCCGGGGCTGCTGGGCCTTGATCAGGTCGACTCCCTTGAACGGGTCTGGTCCGACGAGACGGATATGTTGGGCATCTATCGCATCGCTCTGCAACCGCTCGCGGCGCCCTCGACGCCGTGCGCAGCGCAAGCCTGACGATGTGAGGTATGCCGTCAGGCGTAGACGGAAGCCGCCAGTGTTGCCAGCCAAACAAGGGCCAGGACCTGGAGTACGTGATCGCGAAGCGCAATGTCTTCTGGCTCTCCGGCATCACCACCGTCCACATCGACGGCGTAGCGCAGCACCGCGATGACGAAGGGAACGATCGAAATCACCGACCAGGGGGAGTCGTTGAGTTCCCGAATCTCGAAGGACCACAAGCTATAGGCGGTGACGACGCCGGCTGCGGCCAGAGTCCAGACGAACCGCAGGTAGCTGGGCGTGTAGCTGTCGAGGATGCGTCTGGTGATGACGCCCGTTTTCTCGGAGAGCCGGATCTCGGCGTATCGCTTGCCGGCGACCATGAACAGCGACCCGAAGCCGGCACACATGAGAAACCATTGCGAGAGCGGGATCTGGGCAGCGGCGCCGCCGGCTACGGCGCGCAGCAGGAAGCCCGAGGCAACGATGCACAGGTCGAGAACCGGCTGGTGCTTGAGTCCGAAGCAGTAGGCGAGTTGAACCACCTCGTAGACGGCGACGACCACCAGCAATTCCACGGTGGCCATCAGGCTGACACCGAGCGCGGCCAACAGCAGCACCACGGCGAGGCTGACGGCCAGCGGGGCGGGTACCACTCCGGCGGCGATCGGCCGGTTGCGTTTGATCGGATGGGTGCGGTCGGCCTCGATGTCGCGCAGGTCGTTGATCAGGTAGATGCCCGAGGCAGCCAAACAGAAGGCGAGGAATGCAACGGCGATGTTGACCAGGACGCCGCGTTCGAGAAGGACCCCTCCCGCGATCGGCGCGGCGCTGACAAGGACGTTCTTGAGCCATTGCCGCGGACGGACTGCGCCCACGATTCCAGGAAACAGACGTTGGCTCTTTCCCGCCGTCTCGGTGGGTGCTTCCACACTCATCCGATTACGGTCTCACGCCGCTGAACTCGGTGCCATTTCGCGACCGTCAAGCCGAGCGCGGCAGCAGCGGCAACGTCGGTCGGGAAGTGCACCCCGAGGACCATCCGGGAGATACCCATGGAGACAGCCACCGCGGGCAAGATCACTGACGCCGCCCCGGGGCGCAGGAGTCGACCGTAGGAGACCGCAGCCGCTGTCGTTGACGTCACATGCGCTGATGGAAAGCTCAGCCGGCTCGGCGTCTTGACCAGAACTCGCACGCGCAGGTCTTGCGGGCGCGGACGACGGACGATGCGCTTCACGATCACCGCTGCTGCATGTGCGAGGAAAACCGACCCGGTAGCGGTGGCCCACTCGCGCCGCTGCGGTGCCTTACAGCGGATGGTGGCCACAGCACCGATGAGCAGCCACCCCGCCGCATGCTCGCCGAAGTGGGACAGCGCCCGGGCGCTGGCGACCACCGTGTCGCGGCCCAGACTCCGCTGCACAACCAGCAGCGCTCGAGTGTCCTCCCGTCGCAGCGCCAGCCGCAGCGTGTTCGGGGGTGGTGCCGCCATCTCTTCGGTGGCGCGTCTGGTCGTCAACTCGAGGCACCTGCCGGCGCTTGCCAGCCCATAATGGTCACTTCGCGGTCGGAAAGGTCGTAGGCGGCGGTGGGATAGGGGTTATCGAATCTGTACACCTGCAGCGTTGCGATCTCTGGGAAGTTCCGCAGCTGCGCGGGTAGCAGAACCGCCGAGGCCACACGCGTCACGGGACCGAAAAGTCCACCGGCGTAGATCGTCCAGGTGTTGTCGCTGAAGCCGTTCGTTCCTTCGGTGCCATAGAGCACGCCGTATTCGATCGGCTCGGTAACACCGTTCTGGACAACGGGCTGGCGTTGACAAGGAAACACGAACGAAAAGATCCACGAGACCCCGACGGCTGCATCTGCGGGGAGATAGTCCTGCAGGGAGATCACGCGCTGGACCGACGGCGCCGTGAAGGCCAACCACCCTCCCGAATCCGCAGTCGCGTCTGTGGCCACCAGTCGAAGCACGATTGCCGCGGAGCCGATCTGTTCATCGATGTCCAGGGGGATGGAGCGCCAGACCGAACTGTCGATCGAGTCAGCGACCTCTTGACGGTCGAGAATGTCCAGTCGATCGTCTTCAAGACTCGCGTACTCGACGACAAGGCTGTTTCCGCCGTCCAGACGCCCACTGACAAGGATGCCAACGACCTCGTCACTTTGCAGTTCGTTCGGGATGACGAACCATGGGCTGACGTAGTCACCGGTGTCGTCTTCGCTGCCAGGTTCGGCTAGAGAGCCCCAGACTTGCGAGGCAGCGGGCGACCCCACGCCACCTGGCGGAGGAGCGGCGGCGAAAAAGCCGCCCTCTTCGACGAAGGGCGATCCGAGGTTCTCCTCATCGGCAGAAGCGGATCCACTGACTTGGGGTAGCGGCTGCGCTGTCGAGTCGGCCACAACATCGATGGCTCCGGCAGCGTCACACTCTGTGGCAAGTGGATCTTGGAGGTTGCTGGCCCACGGCGAATAGGTGTCCCACGTCCGGGCGCTGGCCACGCCGAAACTACCGACCAGATATCCGGTGGACAGCACTAGAAAGAGAACGGCCATGACGGGCGCTGTGACGAACGGCACGATTCCCCGCCACGACAACTGAGAACGCCGCGCCCACCAGCCCAGAATGGTCAGCACCACCGCATAGCCCACCAGCCATGCTGGAATGCTGGCCAACTCCAGCGGACCCATCGCTGGAGGGACTCCCGCATCGGACATACCAAGTAGCCACGAGTAAGGCCAGGAGTTCGGGCCGCGAAAGGACAAGGCGAACACGACGATGGCGGTGAACGCCAAGGTCAACGAGATTGATCGCGCAACGCGCCGGCCTTGCTTGAGTTGAGCCGCGATGGCTGGGGCAGAGAGCAGAAAGAGCGTCAGAAATGCCGGTCCCAGAGCGGCGAGGCTGCCGAAGTGGTGGGTCCACTTGCTGGGGGTGATCCAGAACAGGACAAGTGCAAGAGCCAAGCTCGACCCAACGAGTTGCAGAACGGGGCTGAACTGGATACGCCGACCGCGGCTGACCGCGAAGAGCACAGCGAACCACACGAGGCAGGCTATTCCCAGTAGTACTGGGGCGCGCTTGGCGTAATTACCTTGCGGATCCGCCAGGAGCAGAAGGGCGTATCGGAAGTACTCTTGGTACCACTGTGTCTGTTCGAAGCGACTTAAGAAGATGTCCTGACCATGAAGAAAGTCGTGCAGGGATCCGTCACCGAATGCGACGGCGCTGGCCAGTCCTGCTGGAGCGAGGACTCCGATGATATTTCGGGTGGTCATTCCACGGGTTCGAGCCCGGATGATCGGCCACAAAAATGGCAGTCCTGCGATCAGTGGGGCAAGGGCGATGAAACCCGTGGGGTGACAGACGATGGACAATGCGGCGAATGCGCTGGCGAGCCCCAATGGAAAGAGGCGTTTCCTTCGCATGGATGAATATACCAGAATCAAGACTGCCGCTGACAACAGCGCGACGATCCCTTCCGGTCGAACACCCATGTCAAAGGGTAGCCACCAAGCAAGAAATGTGACACTCAGAGTCGCCGCGACGATCAAGTCGCCCCAACTACTTGTACGAATGGCCTTCGGGAGGAAATCCGCGCTAGTGACGAATTTACGGAGAAGAGCCCACGTCAGCAAACCTGCAGCAAGCGCCGGGATTCTCAGGAGAACCTGGCTGCTACCCACGAGTGATTCCCAGTATCCGAGCGTACGGTAGAACCACGTAAATGGTGTAAAACTTTGGTTCAGCAGCTGGTAGTAATTTCCGACATAGCCCTCGAGTGAACTGTTCCTGGCCATCGCGGCGTAGTAGCCATCGTCGTCGGTCATCGGTGCTATGAACAGCCATAGAATGAGTACAGCAGGAACGATGAGTTCGATCGCTCGTCGCGCGTGGCGATGTTTCGGTATCGCTCGTCCGTCTTCGATCACCAAGTCTGCGGGTCTACCGCTCGCGCGGTCGCGCAGCGCCAGGAACAGCAGGCTAGCTGCCGCGCACACAATGAGAAGAATGGTCAGCAGCAGCTTACCTGTGGTTGGTGTCGTCGAAAACTGATCGTCAACTGTGAGTCTGACCGAAAGGTCATTCCGTTCTCCGCCTGGCATTCGAGTAAGAGACGTTGCAAGCACATCGACTTGCGGGAGGGACACCGACTGGATCAGTTCAGGTTCGCCTGCATCTTTCCCGATCGTCAACTGGTCGGCCTGGATCGACATGTGATATTGACAGTCAGCTGATCCAAGTGCGTCGTCGATGACTTGACGACCGGACACCGAGGCTGTTATCCGATCGTCTTTCGCCCGAACCACGAGGCCTAATTCATCGAGAGAAGGTTGCCCCGGACGGATTGTGGCGACGACGATTCCATCCTGAGTGTCAGCCGCAGATCTGGCAGCCGAACAGCTGAACCGAACTTCCATGCCTAGCGGCTGCTGCGCGGTGAGTTCGAGCATGGACGACTGGGGAGCGGTGGGATCAAGTGGCCACGACACGACAGGTTGGTTCATATGGACCGGTGCTAATGGGAGCAGCAGCGCGGCTGCGATCGCGATGCACCCGGCTGCCAGGGCAACGGCATCCCACTTGTGCCTCTTCTTCGAGGTTCTCATCGATGTGTCCGGGCGCTCGTCCACCTCAGGCTGAGCGGCCCGCGCCATTCGGTATCGGGTCCCTTCATCGTCGGCGTGCGATCTGCAGTGCTCTGTGCCGACCCGCGGGTCAGAAGGGTGCGGATGGCTGGGAGTCGCCAGTTCGACGCGTTACGGTCAGGTTAGGTCCGGCCACGGTACCTGAGGCTGCTGGTTGGGCCGCGACGGGCGCGCCCGTGTCCGGCTACTGTTGGATGGGCCTGTGCGCCAGTAGCTGGCAGTTCGTCATGGTGGCTTGGGGACTAGTGAGCTAGGAGTGCAACGGGCATGGCGGAGCGGGCGACGGGGCGTGACGATCTACTCGTCGTACTCAGTTACTACAGCCCGTACGTCAGTGGCCTGACGAACGTGGCCCGTGACGTGGCCGAAGGACTGGCCGCTCGCGGTCGCCGAGTGCGGGTGATCACCACCCAGCACGATCCCAGCCTTCCTCGTTACGAGGTGCTCAACGGTGTCGAGGTCGAGCGAGCCCCGGTTGCCCTGCGTTTCGGCAAGGGGTCGATCAGCCCTGGTTTGCTCAGTCGGGTCACAAGGGCGGCCCGGTCAGCTCGGCTTGTGAATCTGCACCTTCCTATGCTTGAAGCCGGACTCCTCGCGCGCAGGGCAACCATTCCTGTTGTCATCACCTACCATTGCGACGTGAGTTTGCCGCCGGGAATCATCAACAGTTTGCAGCGACGAGTCATCGATGCATCAAGCCGAATGGCCATGAAGTCGGCGCAAAGAATCATTGTCACTTCACAGGACTATGCTGACAATAGTCGGCTTGCAAGCAGTATTCGCGGGAAGTCTGTTGTGATTCCGCCGCCTTGTCACCAGTATCCAATCGGAGATCCTTCATTTCGACAGACTGAGGGTCTTCATATCGGGTTTCTGGGTCGGATAGTTGAAGAAAAGGGTTTGGAGCACTTAGTACAGGCCTTCCGTCGCCTCCCCGCTCCTGATGCACGGCTGCTGATCGGTGGCGACTTCTCCAAACTCGCTGGTCGAAGCGTGATCGACCGAGTAACGGATCGCATTGGAGACGACAGCCGTATCCAGTTACTAGGATTTGTACGCGAAGACAGGCTCGCCGACTTCTATGCGTCAATAGACATCTTTGCGCTGCCCTCGATAAACGCTTTTGAAGCGTTCGGGATAGTGCAAGTCGAGGCCATGATGGCGGGTGTACCCGTTGTTGCCAGCGATCTGCCCGGTGTGCGGGTACCTGTCAGAGAGACTGGCCTCGGACGGATCGCCGCTCCAGCCGATGTCGATTCGATCGAGTCGGCGATAGGAGGTCTGATCACGTCGCCATTAGAGCGTGAGCGGGGGCGGGCTGTAGCCGTCAACCTCTACGCCGCAGCCGGGGTGATTGATCAGTACGATGATCTGCTCGAATCTCTGTCTTCCGGCTCGGCGTCCGCTCGATGACACACGCAAGCCGGGCGCCCGCCGGCATTCCGGAGCACACCGGGCAGTCACACCGACGAAACGTGCCGTTGTTTCTCTTGATCGGCGGCATGAATGTCCTGTTGAGCTTGTTCGCTTTCGCGCTGCTCACATCCTTTTCGTGGTCGCCCATGAGAGGGCGGGAGATGGTGGCCTACATCATCGTCACGGTGCTCATCTCACTGCTGGCGGCCCTGCTGTGGGACCGGGTTGTGTGGCGAACCGACAGCAAGCGCAAGACTGTCGCGCTGTCACTGATCGTGCTGTGGTTTCTGGCCGCGGTCACCGGTCTGTTGGTCGAAGTATTGGTCGCCGAGACTGGCTGGAACTCCTTCGTGCTGGCCGCGCTGCTCACCGTCCCGGCTACGGCCGTGAACTACCTGTCCCAGGCCGGTCTGCGACGTCAGGCTGGGCGGCGTCGATCTGGACGCGCCGCATAGAGGTAACCCAAGCCGCGATGTACCTGCGACTCATCGACCGTCACTCGGTAACCGCGGCGCCGGAGGCTGTGTGCAATCTCGCCGACGTCGCGACCTGAACTCTCGTGGTATTCCATGACGATACGTGAGATCGCGTCGAAGACGGCATCAGGCGTGTCCAAAATGATCTCGAACTCGGCCCCTTCGCAATCGAGCTTGAGTAAGTCACAGTGACTGTCCGGTAGCGAAGGGAGCAGCGTCGACAGGGTTTTTCCTGGAACCGCATCGGGCGAGTCGGCGTCGACGTCGGAGGCGGCAGCGTGGAGCGATCGCAAACCGGCCTGACTCGGAGGGAGGTGCATCAGACGTTCGGTGGCAACGACTGCGGCCCGCTCCACGATCACCTGTGATTCGGCGAGGCCGTTGAGGCGCAAGTTCGTCCGGAGAAGGTCGAGGGACGCGGCGGCAGGATCGACAGCGAGGATGACGCTGGCTCCCTGCTTCAGAGCGTGGACGACGAACTCGCCACTGGCACAACCGATATCGATGATGGTCCAACCCGGCTGAACCGCCAGGCCATGCTGACCGTAGAAGTCGTCAAGAAGCGTCTCCTTGATCGACCAAAGCTCCATGAAGCCACGGGCCTGCATCTTCGTGCCGTCAACTGAGACGGTGACGGGCGTTCCTTCCTCCCGCCGCGCGAGGAGCCTCAACGGAGCACCCAGCGGACGGACGCTACGCAGCAGCGTGCCTATTGAACCCAGGTAGTACGGGGCCGCACTGGCCTTGCGCATGTTGCGGTCTCCTCATGCCATGACATTGAGGAGGTAGATGATCTCACTCGTGTCGGTTGGGCGTCGAGTTTGCCATGGCGTTACGCGAGCTGTCCGCCAACCGACGTCCACGTCGATCCGGTACCAGTTGGATTCGTGGCATTCAGCCACAAGCCAGAATCAGTGCCGCGTACGAAGGTCCACACCGTGCCGTCAGCCCACTCGACAGTCGCCGTCGCCGAAGTCGCCTGGCCACCGAGAGACAACTGCGCGAGTGACGATCGAATCTGTAGAAGTGAGCCAGTCGCCGTATTGACGGTGACACTGCCAACGCTGCGTGCCCAGAACGCGGTCGCTCCGACGCTCGGCGCCGCCGTCGAGATCTGTCCCGTCGCGGTCCAGGCTCCCGCTGGTCCTCCGGTCCAGTGCAGAAGTCGAGACCACACCAAGCCGTCCGTGCCAACAACCCGGATGCGGTAGAGGGAACTGCTCGACGCCTCGAGTGCCGGAGCGGAGATGCTCAGGCCGTCGAGTCGGGTCCACTCGCGCCAGACTGAGCCGTCCCACGTCAGCTGCCAGAGAGCGTTGTCCGTGCCGCGTGCGGTTACGGAGAGCACACCGTTCCCCGTGGAGGCGGCTGCCGGCGCCGTCGTGAGAACCCCGCCCAACCGGCGCCATGGTGTCCAGGAGGTTGGTTCGCCGCTTGCCGACGTGAACGTGACCGCTTGCCACAATGCGCCGTCCAGCCCGATGACGAACAGATCAACTCGCTTGCCATCCCAGCTCACAGCGGCCGGGGCTCCGACGAGTGTTCCTTCCGGCACGGTGGTCCAAGCGCCGAATACACCGCCTCGTCCTACCTTGTAGACGACAGTGCCATCCGTGGCGCGAACGAACACGATGCCGGTGTCAGCGGCGGTGCGCACGGCCGCAATGCCAGCCGGTGAAATGTCCGGAAGGATCGGAGCACCCGGGAAGGAGAACCAATCCGATCGCAGACCCAGACTGCTGCGGAATTGATCACCTGAGACGACAACGGATCGACTCGTTCCCGATACGCGGACAGCCAGGACCCGCCCGCCGTCAGCGCCCAGTCCATTGCGGGATGTGACGATCAACTCCTGCAGTTGGCCCACGCCGAATGCCGACTCGACGCTTGATGTCAGGACAGTCGTCGACCAGTTGTGGTACGGGCTGGCCGTGTCCCCGTCGTCACGTACGGCAGGAAAGGTCCCTCCAGCGGTGAAACCACCGGAAGAGGACGAGAACTCGGTACGGGCCACGGCGCCACCGAGGAGCCGGACCTGACCGTAGGTCGCATTCACCGCGTCATCAGTCTGCGGATCTTCGATAAATCGGCCGTCTAGAGCCGCGCCCCCGTAGACCTGGCACGACGTGGTGTCGCATGTCTTGGCGTACCACGTCCGGTTCTCCGCCCACGCATAGGAACGCGCGGCGACACTTTGAGCCATCAGCGCCTGCATCCCTCGCCCCCCGTCCGCGCTGCCCCACGACGCCGGGGACTCGCGGGGTACCACGCCCCGGAGATAGTGCTGGACGGTCAGGTAGTTGATCACCCGAATGCCGCCGTCCCATACGACACCGATGTGCCCGCGATAGGTGCGTCGCTCCGATCCGCAGGTCGTCAGCATGTCGCCGATGACCTCGGAGTACCGGTATGGCCGCATAACCGGATCCGACACGGAGAATGATCCTGTGACTGAACCGCCACAACCGGAGCGGGTGGTGAGTTGCCACGTGCCGTTCGAGTTTCGCGACAGCTGGGCACTTTGTCCGCCGCCGACCTGGTAGGGCCCGACGGTGTACGCGGCTGAGGAGACCAACTCCGGCGCAATGTTGTCCAGTGCCGAAAGCCGTACGGATATCCACGGATCACCGATGTAGCCTGCGGCTGTGTTGCTGTAATAGTGAGCCAGGATCTGCGCGTAGTCCCAGTCGTACTCCGTGGCATAGCCGTAGGAGCCCCATTGCGATAGGCCGCGCCCGTGCCCGTAGCCATGCCCGGTGATTGCGATGGTGGCCTCGGCCGCCTGTGCGCTCGCATCGTTGTCGGACATCGACGGACTCATGGTCAGCACCACTGCGAATGCCATCGTCGACAGAAGGCTGCGTGCCCAGGTGGATCGTGGCGCCGATGCCGCGGGCATCAGAAGAGCCTTCCGCCCAGAGGCTGCCACGAGAAGACGCCCCTACTCGGGCTCCAACCGCTTGCCCACAGTTGTCCGTCGATTCCACGGACGTAGACGTCCACGCCACCATCAGGCTCCCGCACGATGCCGACGGTCGAAGTCGCAACCCCACCTACGTTGATCGTGGAGCCGTTCGCCGGGTTCAGCAACGACACCCCGCGCCGGCTGTCGCCAATCGTCAACGTGCCGGCTTGTGCTGGTGTCGGTCCCGTGGCATCGCTTTGTGGACCCAGAGACGACGGCAGCATGCCTCCGCTCCAGGCCCCTGTCGCCCCAGGCCCGTCTGCGCCGGTCGGAATCCGCCAGATGCGGCCATCGAGTCCCACAGTCGAGACGATGTACCCAGGGGCAGCACCGAGCGGAGCCCGTTCAACCGCGGGAGCGGACACCGATACACCGCCCAGGCTCGTCCAGCCGCGGTACCGGGATCCGTCCCAGTTCATCTGGAAGATGGCACCGTCGGTGCCTCGTCCGAGAATGGTCATGAGATTTGGCCCGGCGGTTGCAATCGTTGGAGCTGACGTGAAAACGCCGCCCAGGGCAACCCACGGTCGCCACGTAACGGGGACCCCGTTGACGTCGTAAGGGGCGTTGGTCACCCAATAGCCGCCGTCGACTCCGCGGACTGCAAGGTGCAGATGGGCTCCGTCACTGAATGCGGCGACCCCGAGGGTCGACACTCCGGCCGGAAGGGCTGTGTATGGACCCCATTCCCCGGCGATTGTCCTGGTTCGCGTGAACAGTGTGGAATCCGCGCCGCGGACGACGATGGTCGTCTGCCCGGAAGCAGCGCGGGCAGCAGCCACCGCGGCGTTGCTGATATCAGTCAGCGGTGTCTGCCCGGCGACTCGAGTCCGGATCTCGTCCAGTCGCGCGTAACCGTATTGCCCAGGACACGTGGTGCTGCCGACATCTCTATGGCCGAAGATCGTGGGCAGAGTTACCGTTTGACCGGCGGGATAGCGCGAGGTTCCACCGCCACCCGATACGAGTTGGGTGGAACCCAGCGGGTTGACACCGTACAGACCGAGCTTCCACGCGATGACAGCCACGACAGCGTCGATCATCGCCGGTGGGGTGCCTACTACATCGTAGTTACCCAGCATGGACACGCCGAAAGTGAAGGTATTGAATCCCCCTGCGTGCGCCCCAATCACGGAGCTGGCAATTCCGCCGTATCGTCCTTCCCAGATTCGGCCGAACTTGTCGACAACAGCGTTGTATCCGATGTCCCCCCAGCCACGACTGACTGCGTGGTAGTAGTAGATACCGCGCAGCAGCGCTGGTACGTCCTCCGCGTCGTAGTCGTTGGAATCGGCGGTGTGGTGCAGCGTTGCGGCTTTCGTGGTCGATGCGTACTCCGGATTCCAGGAGCGGATGCTTTCGTCGGCTCCCCACTGAGCACGTGAGTAGATGGGCGGGGCGGCGTTGGCCGCTGCTTCGGAAGGCTCCACCGTATTCTGCGGCTGCGACGGGGCTGCGTCGGCAGGGGAATCCCCGGGATCGAGCAGAATAAGTCGCACGTCCTGCGGATCGGCACCTGTGAGGGTGAGAACTTCCAGCTCGACGCCGAAACTGGGACCGACCCACCGTGCTTCACTGCCGCCTCGTTGCTCCCCATTCGCGGTGGCCTCCGGATTGGGAGCCGTTCCGACGTCATCTGTTCCCAAGTCTGTCCATCCCGATGATGAACCTGCGTCGTCATACACCCGGAGCCGAAGCGCAATATTCCGCACTGCTGGATCGAGGCTCCACGTGACGGCCACCAGAGAGAATTCCGGTGTTTCTGCTTGGGTCGCGGTCAGGACGGGCGTCGTCTCGTACCCGGGAACGTCCTGCGTCGTGCCTTGTTGCACATCTCCCCCGCCGCGGGGGGCAGAGACGGTTCCGAGCGGGATCTCTTGAACGGCCGTGCGCACCGGTACGGGCGGGGGAGCCGATTGAGCGTGCACCGGAAGCAGGAGCAACAAAGTGGTCATCCCGGCCGTGGCAGCTGAACCGATCATCACACGGCGCATGAACTCTCCTGTCATACCCCATCAGGGCCCGTGCCCATTAGCACGGGGGACCTCGAACCGCTCGCCCAGATTTATTCGGGCGTCCCGCGTGTCGTGCGGAGTTCCGAGGAGGCGTGGGGCTACAGTGACCTATGCGACAGCTGTGACGCAAGTGGTTGAGGGTAACAATGTTTCTCACGCCTGTCCGTCTCTTGACGCCGATATGGCAGGGTCTTGAGACATGCGCTCAGCCAACCGTGTTCGTGCAGCGCTGCGTGCGAGTGAGGGAGCTCTTCGTCGTGCCGTATTCGCCAGCAGCCATATTCGTGACACGCTGATCGCGCAGCGCGAACTCGTGGACCGCTATCGAACGGCGGGGCATGAACCACCTGACCTGACCGCCTACGAACTGCGCGTCTTCTCCCAGAACGGCGAGGACGGTGTGATCGCCGAACTCCTTCGACGCTGTGGCGTCGGCAACAAGTTCTTCGTCGAGTTCGGCGTAGAGAACGGAAGTGAGTGCAACACGGCGTTCCTGGCCCACACGATGGGCTGGTCAGGAATCTATTTCGAACCGCACGCGCCGTCGTATGAAGCACTGGAGTTCCGGTACCGCAACAACCCTCGGGTCACGGCGCTGCCGCATGCCATCACCGCTGAGAACGTCGCGGAGAGGTTCGCCGCCGCCGGTGTACCGGATGAGCCGGACATCCTCAGCATCGACATCGACGGAAACGATTACTGGATCTGGAAGGCGCTTGACGGATATCGGCCCAGGATCGTCATCATCGAGTACAACTCCGCGTTGGATCCGGCCGTCCCGCTGGTCCAGCCCTACGGACAGGCCCAGGGATGGGATCACAGCAGCGGGTATTCGGCGTCCCTGGCCGCCTTAGAAGTTGTGGCCAAGCAGAAGGGCTACCGGCTGGCGCACACCGAGTCGATCGGGGCCAACGCATTCTTTGTGCGGGAGGATCTGGCCTCGGGACTACCAACCGAGGTGCCACGTCGGGCGGCCAACTTTGCTTTCAGCGGCGCAGGGTGGCACCCCGCTCCCAAACACCCACCCGAATGGCATCGCCCGTAGCTGCGCCGCTACTGCTTGGCAGCCACCACCACGAACTCGTTGTAGGGAAAGACCCTGCCAGCGATGCGCGGGAGCGGAAACGAGTATTGCCGGCGTAGGCCAAGTCCTAGGCCTTCAGCCAGCGCTCGAAGCTCGGGGAAGCCGCAGAATCGTATGTGCGTTGGGTCGGTGGTGTACCCCTTCTCCTGCGGGCAGATGAAGACAACCCTGCCCCCGGGTCGCAGGTAGTCGAGGTACTCCCGGACGATGTCCAGCGCCTGCTGCTCGCCGACGTGCTCGATCACATGGGCAAGCAACAGCGAGTCGAACGCCGCCGGAGCTGCGTGCTTTGAGGCGTGGAAGTCGGCGACGGTAAAGGCGGCAAGGCCACGAGCTTGGGCGATGGCGATCGAGTCGGCGTTGTGATCCACGCCGATCCCGTTGCCGTCCAAGTGCCCGAGATTGCGCCCGATCCCGCAGCCGATCTCGAGCACCCGTCCGAGGTTGAGCCGGCGGATATTCCACCGGTAGGGAGCTTGGACGTCCAGGATCCGCTTCCAGCGAGCCGTCTCCAGGCGCTGCAGACGAGCGGCATAGTCCGCTCCGGCGGTGTCCTCACCGGCCAGTCCGGGACCCGGCTCGGCGGCTGAACGGACGGAACGACCAGTCGGGCGATTCACCCGTCGAGCCTAACGGCCGACCATGCGTGGGTAGGGTCGTAGCCCGTGCGTCGACCAACTTCGGGGCAGAGGCGATGAGCCGCGAGGTCGCAAGCATCGCAGCGGTGTCTTCGCCGCTGCTGTCGGTGGTCGTTCTCGCCTACGGTGACGAGCCCTACCTCAGCGATGCTGTACGGGCGATTCTGGCTTCACAGGATCGCCGTGGCCACGAGCTGGACCTCGAGGTCGTGCTGGTCGACAACGGGGCGAGCCAGGAGGCCATGGCACAGGTTGCCGGACTGCCGCGGGTGCGCGTACTGACTCCGATGGAGAACACCGGTTTCGCCGGCGGCTGCAACCTCGGTGCGGCCAAGAGCAGGGGGGCCTTCCTGGCATTGGTCAACTCCGACGCATCGGTGACCGAGGACGCGTTGGTCAGGCTCCTGGAGGTCGCGGCCGAGTCGGGTGTCGGCATCGCGACGAGCAGTCTGCGACTGGCCGATGCGCCCGAGACGATCAACTCCGCCGGAAATCCCCTGCACCTGTCCGGGCTCGTCTGGGCAGGCTCGTACGGCCAGCCAGCGACTCGCCATCGGAAACGCCAGCAGGTGGCCTGCGCCAGTGGGGCTGCACTGGCGCTGCGCCGCGGCCTGTGGGAGGAACTGGGCGGCTTCGCTCCGGAGTACTTCGCCTACCACGAGGACACCGAATTGAGCCTGCGCTGTTGGCAACGTGGACTGACGGTGGTCTATGTCCCGGATGCCGTGGTGCTGCACCACTACGAGTTCTCCCGTACCCCGACCAAGCTCTACCTGGTCGAGCGCAATCGACTCGTGCTGGTCGCCACTGCCTACAGCGGACGGCTGATACTGCTGCTCTCGCCACTGTTGGTCGTGTT
The DNA here is from genome assembly GCA_013814015.1 of Geodermatophilaceae bacterium. Taxonomy (GTDB): domain Bacteria; phylum Actinomycetota; class Actinomycetes; order Mycobacteriales; family Geodermatophilaceae; genus JACCQS01. The sequence continues at coordinate 25,308 of JACCQS010000380.1, forward strand.
CGAGATTGCGGTGGTCTGCTCCGCGATTGCTGGCGGTTGGTGGTCCCAGAAATGGGCCGGATGGCGCTGGGTGATCCGCAATCTTGGCTGGATCCGGAGCCGACGAGCTCAGTTGCAGAGCGAACGCACAGTGAGCGACCGAGAACTCGCCGGTCTGTTCAGTGGTCGGCTCGATGCCGCAAACATCGACATACCCAGAGTCATGTCGGTGTTGAACCCCCTGGTGGTCGGCTACTGGGCCGTCGTACGCCGCCTGCTCTGACCCTCCGGGATCCGAAGCCGGACGAGCATCCGGACCACACCGTGCGTGGAGAACAGCTCTATGAGTGTGATCGCGCTGCCGATGACGATCGCGTTGGCCGCGATGAGCATGCCGGTGGACTTCCCAAAGACCAGCAAGGCCGCGAAGTGAATGACCGCCAGGCCGACAAAGGCAAAGCCGAAGCCGCGATCACGCGCAGCGATTGCGATCGTCAGGTGGACGTTGAGGATCCCCGCGCCGGTCATGATCAGCGTGATCGGAAAGATCAAGTTCCCCGCCTGCGCGTACGCAGATCCGAATATGGCGACGATGAGCCGGTCGGAGGCAAGCAGAAAGGTTGTTGCGGTCAGCAGCCCCACGCCGACGACGGTCAGCAGGGTCAGCAGGGTGGCCTTGGCGTAATCCAAGCCTCTGGTGATGCGTTCGCTCACTTTGGGCAGCAGAACGAAGCCCAACGACACGGTCGCATAGAGAGCCACCTTGCCCAGCAACGCCGCTGAGGAGTACGTGGCTGCCACCTCAGGGGCAAGTCGGATCTTCGCCGTGACGATGTCGATGTTGGTGATGGCTGCGAACGCGAGCAGGCAGCCGATCGGAAGGCCGAGCAGGTGCGTTGGGTCGCCCGGATGGCGCGCTCTGGTCAAGCCCCGGATCGGCCGAAGAGTCCCGCGCAGTGACCACAGCACCGTCGCGGAGCCGACGAGGGTGGCCAGGATCAGTGCGAGTAACGCGCCGTGCAGTCCCAGCAGCAGCACCAGCGGGAAAAGGAAGAGCAGCCGCAGGATCCCCAGCGGACCGGCAAGTACCCATCCCACGGTGGGAAAGCCGCTGAAGCCCTGGATCGGACCGAGCAGTGCCTGCACACCGGTTGCGAGGGCAAACCAGATGGCGGCAAGGAGCCAGACCGTGGGTTGGCTGAGGCCGAAGAGGTACGAGCTGACCGGCGTGATGGCGGCGAACAGAGCGAACAGGGCGACTTGGACGACAAGGACCCGGCAGAACAGCCAACGGATCATCGCTGTCACGTCGTTCCCGTCGCCTCGGGCACGGGACTGGGCCACGTCCCTGGCCATCGCGGCCTGCACGCCGCTGATCGGCGTGAGCACGATCAGCGCCAGCGACGTCAAAGACGCCAGTGCTGCGAACTCGCCGGGATCGAGAGAACGAGCCGCGACGACGTAGAAGAGGAAATTGCCGAGGTGGCCGATCAGCGAGGCGATCAGCACGATCAATCCCTCGCGCATGGCGCCCCTTGCCGAAGGTGCATTCAGCGGAGAAGGTGCGGCGAGCGCGGAAGCATTCCCGCCTTCCCGGGACGGGCCCTGCTCCTGACTGCTCATTGCTCGCGGTCACCGAGTTGCGAGCTCGGATTGTCGGCGGCAGCTTCCTTGATCTGGCGGTTGCCCACTTCCAGCTCTTCCACTCTGCTGCGCAACAGCGCCAGCTCCTCGGCCAGGGACCGCGTTTCGTCCTCCAGCCGGGACAGTTCCCAGGACAGGTGTACCGAGACCCCGAGCAGCAAGGTCAGCGCCAAGAGGAAGAGAAGGTTGGCCGGCACCTCGAAACCCAACGCCTCGGATGCCCAGTTCAGCAGGCCCGGGGCGATGAGCAAGATGAGCACGCCTAAACCGACTATTAGCCAGAGCGCGGCGTACTTCTCCGAAAGCTGTCGTCGGCGCAAGAGTTCCAGCATGAGCCCGAGGACGACAACAGCGCCGGCGATGGCGACCACGTAATTCACCGCACCGGCACCGGGTGGTCCGGGTCGAGCATGACCATGGTCGGCCAGCGGCGAATCCTTGCCAGAAGCAGGATCAGCGCAGCCCGAAAGAGATACACCGCGGCTCCGGTCGGCGACTTGCTGGGCTTTCCGCCTGCGCGCGGTCGCATGTGGACCGGCACCTGGGTGACGGTGAGTCCGGCCCGGATGGCGATGACCAGGGACTCGATCGTGTCGCCGAGGAACTCGGCAGGATAGTGCCGGGCGTACAGCGAGATCGCTCGGCGATTCGCCGCTCGAAACCCCGAGGTCGTGTCGGTGAGCCTGGTTCTCGCCATCCTCGTGAGCACCTTGGCCAGCAAGGTCATCGCCCAACGGCGAGGCCCCGTGACGCGATAGCCGCCCTCGTCGGCAAAGCGGGCGCCGACCACGACATCGGCCGTGCCGGTGGCATCGTCGTCGGAACCCACCGGCCGGGAGAGCTGGCCGACGAGGTCCATGATCTCGCTCGGATCGTGCTGACCGTCCGCGTCGACCTGGATCACCGCGTCGTAGTGGTGGTGCAACGCGAACTTGAACCCGGCCCGCATTGCTGCGCCGACACCGAGATTGAACGGGAGAACCAGGACCGCCGCTCCGGCCGCGCGAGCCCGGTCAACGGTGCGATCGGCGGACCCGTCGTCGACTACCAGCACGTCGGCTTGGGGAACTGCAGCCTGGATCTCGCGGATCGTGCCCGCGATGCACTCCTCCTCGTTCCACGCCGGTGTCACGACCAAGAGGCGCAACGAAGGCGGCTCGGGCATGGTCGTTGAGCGTAGTTGAGCCAACCGGTCATCTCGAACGGCCGTCACCCGGTCGCCAGGCTGAGCCGCCCGGTAGCTTCTCCACACGTGAAGGCCCTTCGTCGACTGACCGTCCGCGCTGCCCTGCCGCCGGAGCTCATCCCGCTCAGTGAGTTGGTGATGAATCTGCGCTGGTCGTGGCACGCGCCCACCCGCCATCTGTTCGAGACGGTGGATCCCAAGGTCTGGCAGGCCTGCGATGGTGATCCGGTCCGGCTGCTGGGCCAGGTCAGTTCACAGCGACTGGCCGGGCTCGCCGCGGACGGGGCGTTTCTCGAGCGGCTGCACGCGGCAGCCGAGGACCTGCACGCCTATCTCCGCGAGCCGCGCTGGTACCAGACGGTCACCGACGAAGCCGACATCAAGCAGGATCTGCCGCTCACCCGCTGGCCGAATGCGATCGCGTACTTCTCGCCTGAGTTCGGGATTACCGCAGTCCTCCCGCAGTACTCCGGCGGTCTCGGGATCCTGGCCGGCGACCACCTCAAGGCGGCTTCTGACCTCGGGGTACCCCTGATCGGGGTGGGCCTGCTCTACCGGTCGGGGTACTTCAGCCAGAGCCTGTCGGCCGATGGCTGGCAACTCGAGCACTATCCGGCCCTCGATCCGCACGGACTTCCGTTGGCACTGGCCAGGGACGACGACGGCACGGCGGCGCGGATCACGGTGGAGCTTCCCGACGGCGGGCGGCTCTATGCCCAGGTGTGGATCGCGCAGGTCGGCCGGATTCCGCTGTTGCTGCTCGACTCCGACATCGAGGAGAACACCGCTGCTGAGCGCGGCGTCACCGACCGGCTCTACGGCGGGGGAGAGGATCACCGCCTGCGCCAGGAGCTGTTGCTCGGGATCGGCGGTGTCCGCGCCATCCGCGCCTACTGTGCGCTCACCGGGCACCCGGAGCCGGAGGTTTTCCATACGAATGAAGGGCACGCCGGCTTTCTGGGCATCGAGCGGATCCGCGAACTCACCGAGCGCGGCCCGAAGCTCAGCTTCGACGAAGCCATGGAAGCGGTACGCGCCGGAACGGTCTTCACCACTCATACCCCGGTCCCGGCCGGCATCGACCGGTTTCCACGGTCGCTGATCGAGGCGCAGTTCGCGACCTTCGGTGCCGGCATCCCGGTCGATCGGCTGCTGGCCCTCGGCGCCGAGGAGGACCGGGACAAATTCAACATGGCGCACATGGGATTGCGGCTGTCCGGGCGGGCGAACGGCGTCAGCAAGCTGCACGGCCAAGTCAGCCGGGACATGTTCGCAAGCCTCTGGCCGGGCTTCGACGACGACGAGATCCCGATCAGCTCGATCACGAACGGAGTCCACGACCCGACCTGGGTGGCTCGCGAGATCCAGGAACTGAGCGGAAGGGGTGAATGGCCGGATGGTATTGCCGCGCAAGATGTTTGGAAGTTGCGTCGCGAACTGCGCGGTCAGCTGATCACCGAGATACGTCGGCGGCTACGGTCTTCGGCTGCCGCGCGGGGGACGCATCCGGCCGAGTTGGCCTGGGTCGACTCCGCTTTCGATCCCGACGTCCTGACCATCGGGTTCGCGCGCCGGGTCCCGTCGTACAAGCGGCTGACCCTGATGTTGCGAGACCCTGAACGCCTACGAGGCCTGCTGCTCGACCCGGAGCGGCCGCTGCAGTTGGTGATCGCCGGCAAGAGTCACCCAGCTGACGAGGGTGGCAAGAAGCTGATCCAGGAGATGGTCCGCTTCACCGACGATCCCGAGGTACGCGGCCGGATCGCCTTTCTGCCCGACTACGACATCGGAATGGCCCGCTACCTCTACTGGGGCTGCGACGTCTGGCTGAACAATCCGCTGCGCCCGCTGGAGGCCTGTGGCACCTCGGGTATGAAATCGGCACTCAACGGCGGCCTGAATCTCTCGATCCGCGACGGTTGGTGGGACGAGATGTACGACGGGCGCAACGGCTGGGCGATCCCGACGGCCGACGGGGTCGAGGACCCCACCCGCCGGGACGATCTCGAGGCCGAGGCGATCTACGACCTGCTCGGCAAGCAGGTACTGCCGAGCTTCTACAGCATCGACGAGGGCGGTATACCCAGCCGATGGGTCGAGATGGTTCGGCACACTTTGACCACGCTCGGTCCCAAAGTCCTTGCCACCCGGATGGTGTGCGACTACGTCACCGATCTCTACGCTCCGGCCGCGACGGCGTCGGCTGCTTTCTCCCCCAACGGGTTCGCCGCCGCTGCGGCTTTCGCAGCGTGGCGTTGCGCCGTGACGCAGGCCTGGCCCGGCGTACGCGTTGCACATGTCGAGGCTTCGGGGGACGGCGACACTCCCGAGCTCGGTGCGCCGCTGATCCTGCGCGCCCAGGTCGAACTGCCTGGCCTGTCACCCGCGGACGTCGACGTCCAAGCGGTGTACGGCCGGGTTGACGACCACGAACAACTCCACGATGTGACGACCAGCCCGATGCGGTTCGAGGGCAGCGACGGCGACCAGCACTGGTACGTCGGAGAGGTGCCGCTGACTCGCAGCGGCCCGTTCGGTTACACGGTGCGGGTGCTTCCCGCCCACCCGGCGCTGACCGGACCCGCCGAACTCGGCTTGGTCGTCACAGCAGCCAACTGAACCCAGGAACCCGCCGCTATCACGGATTCGGGCTCACCGGTCGTCTTCGGGCGTCCACCCGTTTCACGTCAGGAAGTTCTCGGCGAGGAGCGCCCCGCCGAGAGCGATCATGCAGGTGCCGGACACCCGCGACACGATGCGGGCGGTGGCCGGCCGGGAGCGCAGGACGCGCTGGGCGCAGGCACCGACGATCAGGTACACCGCGGCACAGGTGAACGTGAAGACAAGGCCGAGGGCGCCCATCTGGACTGCGACCGGCCACGCCGCCTCCGGCGCGGTGAACTGGGGCAGCATCGCGACGAAGATGAGCAAACCCTTGGGGTTCAGCCCGCTGACCCCGATGCCCTGGGCGACAGTGGTCGCCGGGGTGCGCGGGGCATGCTCGGAAACCTCGGAGATGTCGGCGGCCGGTGGCTGGGCGGGGTGGGCGATGGCGGTTGTGCCGAGCCAGATGAGGTACACCCCGCCGATGACGGTCAGGGCGGTCAGCGCGATCGGGCTGGACGCGACGAGCGCGCCGACTCCGGCGGCGACCACGATCGTCATGGTGAGGTAGCCGAGCACGATCCCGGTGGCCGCGGGGACGACATGCCCACGCACGCCCGCGCCGATCGCGAACGCCCAATCGGGTCCCGGCACGATGATGAGCAGGGCTGCGACGGCCCAGAAGCCGAGCACTGCGCTGAGGGGCACGAACTTCTCACTTCCCGGGGCGTTCATCGGGTGCCATCCGTAGAACGCTATGTGCGATCCGCGCGAACGTGGTTCCAACTATTCCCCGCTGGAGGTGCTGAGTGGAAAGATCAGGTTCGTGGACGCGATCGATCGAAAGATTCTTGCAACGCTGCAGCTAGAGGGGCGGTTGACGCTCACCGATCTCGCGGCTCGGGTGCAGCTGAGCGTGTCGCCGTGCCACCGCCGGCTGCGCGAGCTCGAGCGCACGGGCGCGATCCGCGGCTACCGCGCTGTCGTGGACCCGGTCGCCCTTGGCCTTACGTTCGAGGCGCTGGTGTTCGTCACGATGCGCCAGGAGGACCGGGAGACGCTGCTCGGCTTCGAGGAGGCTGTCACCCGGATTCCGAACGTTCTCTTGGCGCAGCGACTCTTCGGAGACCCGGATTACCTGCTGCGGATCGTGACTGCTGACCTCGCGGACTATCAGCAACTGCAGGACGACACGCTGTCCGTACTGCCCGGTGTGGCGCGGATGAACTCGACCCTGGTGATGAAGCGGGTTGTCGACGACCGCCCGCTACCGCTCTGAGGTTTCCCTCGCTAGGCGAAGGTCAGGCTTGCGGGCCGAGAGCGAAGGTGATGATCGTCCAGCCCAGCAGGAGCCGATCACCTTCTTCCAGGCGCCGGGCGACACCGGCATCCAGTCGGGTCCATTCCGAGGCCGAGGCCGAGGCGATGTGCGTTCCGTTCAACGAACCGAGGTCGAGCAGATAGACCTCGTTGCCACGGACCTGAATGGCCGCGTGGGCGCTGGACAGTACGTTCTGGGTGTCCTCGATGGCGATCGGCCGAGCGCCGCTGTTGACCACCATGTCGTGCTGCTCGGGCCGGCGTCCGAGCACCAGATCGCTGTCGATGCTGAGGTGCTTGCCGTCGTCGAAGAGCAGCTGAGGAGTCGGCGTCGAGGCCGACCACATCTGCGTGGAAACGTCGCCGGAGTTCGGGGCGGCGGCCTCGGTGCCACGCGGTTCGGGTTCTGGGTCGGGCGCCGCCGGAGCGACGGCCGCGGCTGCCGCGGAGGAGGGCGCGGCGGAGGAGGGTACCGCAGCTGAGGACGGCCGCGCCTGGCCCGAGTCCGAGCCCGCTGCCGCTTCGGCGATGAGCAGCGCTCTGCCGCCCGGCACAACGCCCGCAGTGAGGTCGGTCAGCTCGGTCAGCTCTGCCGAGCTACCGGCTGCTGCAGAACCTCGCGGCGGTGTGCCGACGGTGATGTGTCCGTCCCCGCCGAACGCGGACGCCAGCCAACTTCCGCTGGCGGCTGTCCCCTCGAGTTCATCGTGCCCATCGTGAACCCGGCCGTCGCCGCGCCACAGGGCGGTCCATCCCGATCCGTTGGGGACCGCGACTGCGAAGGACCCCGCGCCGTGGGAGGCCGCAGCGGCCACCGCCCTGAGAACGCCGGCCGAACCGGCGCCGGTGAGCTGTGCACACGAGAGCAGAACCTCGGCGAACTCCCGGTCGCAGTCCGGACCGACCCAGACCACACCGGCGCCTCTGGCGACCAGACCGGGCCCCGACTGGACCTCGCAGCGTTGCGACATGTCTGCACTCTAACGACCATCCCGCAGGCTCGGAATGCCGCGCCGAACCGGCTCTGAGAGGGCCGCTGGTTTGATGGGTCAGGTGGGTAGGCATCGAGACGTCGCGGTCTCGGCGGACGGTGTACGCGATGCGGGTGACCTCGTGATCGAGATGGCCGGGGTCAGCGTCGTCCGCGGCGCCACCACACTGTTGGACGACGTGTCCTGGACCGTCGAACTGGACGAGCGCTGGGTAATTCTCGGGCCCAACGGCGCGGGCAAGACGACGTTGTTACAGCTTGCTGCGGCCCTGCTGCATCCGACCAGCGGTGAGATTTGGCTGCTCGGCGAGCCGCTAGGCCTCACCGACGTATTCGAACTCCGCCCACGGATCGGGTTCGCCAGCGCCGCCATCGCCTCCCGGGTGCCACCCGGGGAGATCGTGCGTGATCTCGTCGTCAGCGCCGGATATGCCGTACTGGGTCGTTGGCGCGAGCGCTACGAGGCCGAGGATCTCGATCGGGCCGTCCACCTGCTCGACCTGATGGGCGTTGCCGGATTCGCCGACCGGCCGTTCGGAACGCTGTCCGAGGGCGAGCGCAAGCGGGTGCAGATAGCTCGTGCGCTGATGCCGGACCCGGAGATCATGCTGCTCGACGAGCCGGCGGCCGGATTGGACCTCGGTGGACGCGAGGATCTTCTGTTGCGACTGTCGAGCATCGCCGACGATCCAGATGCGCCGACGCTGATCATGGTGACCCACCATGTGGAGGAGATCCCCGCTTCGTTCAGCCACGCGATGCTGCTTCGAGACGGCGCCATCGTGGCTGCGGGCCTGATCCGGGACGTCGTGACGTCGAGCAACCTTTCCGACACCTTCGGGCTGCCTCTCCGGCTGACTCGATCCGGGGATCGATACTTCGCCCGTCGCAAGCGCGGCTGAGTGAAGGCGACCTCTTGCTAGGTGAGCCTCACCTAACTATGGTTCTCCAGAGCAACGGTCCCGGACGGGATCATCCCTACATCTGGAGGTCCTGTGCGCACGATCCTGGGATCCGGCCGGCGCCGGTCCAGCACTGTCAGCGTGGCTATGACAAGCGCGCTGCTGCTCGTCGGCCTGAGTGCCTGTGGCGAGAGTGGCGCCGGAG
>JACCQS010000129.1 GCA_013814015.1 Geodermatophilaceae bacterium
CTCCGATGGGTCGCCCAGCTGTCGAACTGGAGGACAAGGAGGCGCTTGCCGCGCTCCTCGACGAACGGTGAGTCAGACGATCGACGCCAACGTTCTGGTCTACGCCTCGAACGAGGATGATCCAGCCACCGAGGCAGCTCGGGCATTTGTGGCAAGGCTCGCTGCGGGGCCGGATCTTGTCGTGCTGTTCTGGCCGGTTCTGATCGGTTACCTCCGAATCGCCACCCATCCGTCGATCTTCGCTGCGCCGCTCGCGCCGGCAATCGCCAAGCGCAACGTCGAATCGTTGCTCGACCGGCCGCACATCCGCGTGGTGAGCGAGCTGGAGGGCTACTGGACCACCTACCGGCACGTGACCGGGCAAACCCCCGTCCGTGGCAACCTGGTTTCCGATGCCGCGCTGGTTGCCCTGATGCGACAGCACGGAGTCACCACGATCTGGACGAGGGACCGCGACCTACGAAAGTTTGACGGCATCACCGCCCGGAGCCCGTTCGACTGACTCGCCGTGCTGCCGTCAGTAGAGATCGTGTCCTGGGGGCGTGGCGTCCTCGTCCAGCTGGACAGGTCGGGCCCGGACGAGGGGGTCGTGCCGGAGGGTCTCGACGAGAGCCGCTGGTCCGCCGACGCAGGTCCAGGTGTCGTCCCAGAGGGCTGAGACGAGCCAGGATCGATCCGCGGGGAAGAACAGGTCCGGCAGTACGCCGTACTGGCTCCGCATGTGCTCGGTGCGCCAGGTGAGCGCCTGCTCTGGCCCGGCTTCGACCAACACGTAGTGCCAGTCCGCGTAGAGGGAGACCGTCGGAGCCTGCGGGAAGACAATGTCGTGAGCGCGTGTGTCGAGATAGCCCAGCCACCACGGCTGGTCAGGCGTGTGGTCAACGAGGTCCTTGACCACGGCTTGCTCGTGCAGCGGCGTGCTGATCGCTGTGTCGTCCGGCTCGTGGAAGGTGGCGTAGGCATGGAAGACCTCAGGAATGGCCGCGGTGATCGTCCGGCCGAGATTGGTCCCGTTCGCGATCCAGGCGGCATCGGAGGCCTCGATACCGTAGTAGCATCTCAGGTGCTACATTTCTCCTGTGGAGCGGATCGGGATCCGAGAGCTACGCCAGCACGCCAGTCGCTTCCTGCGTCTGGTCAAAGCCGGCCAGACAGTCGAGGTGACCGAACGTGGCGTACTCGTGGCACTGCTGGTCCCGCCTCATCCAGCCAGCGGCGTCCGGGAAGAACTAGTCGCCACTGGTCGGCTCATCCCCGCCACTGGCCCCCTTCGACTTCCGCGGCGTGCCCCAGCGCTTCCGGGCATGCCTGACACCGGAGCGATCCTGGACGAGTTGCGCGAAGAACGGTCGTGATCTACCTCGATTCCTCGGCGATCTTGAAGCTGCTGTTCGACGAGCCCGAAAGCGCCGGACTGGAGCGCTGGCTGTCCGCTCGTACGGGTACCCCGGTAGTCAGCAGCCAGCTCGCAAGGGTGGAGGTGACCCGAGCCTGCCGCCGGCTGAACGCCGATGCACTACCCGAGGCAAGGGCGCTGCTCGCCGGGCTGGACCTCATTCCGCTGACCACGGACATCGTCGACCAAGCATCGAATGTGGGCGAGCCCCTGCTGCGCAGTCTGGACGCCATTCACCTCGCCAGCGCAGTCTCGCTCCGCGCCGACCTGACGGCCTTTCTCGCCTACGACCATCGGCTTGCTGGGGCTGCCTCCGCGGCCGGTCTCGTGTCCCTCCAACCTCGTAGCTGACGTGCTGCGCGTCCCGGAACAGCTGCTCGTACACCTTCGCCGTGCGCGGGACCTGGCCGATCGGCACTACGCCGAACCCCTCCACCTGGACGGGCTGGCCGCTATTGCCGGGTGTCGAAGTACCACTTCCTGCGCTGCTTTTCCGCGACGTACGGCAAGACGCCGGCGGTCTATCTGGCGCAGCGGCGGCTCGAGCGGGCCCAGGACCTGTTGCGAGCCACCAACCTCACCGTGACCGAGGTCTGTCTCCTGGTCGGCTACACCAGCCTTGGCTCGTTCAGCAGCAGACTTCCCGCACGCCTGACCTCCGCCGGCTGGGCGGGGTGGGTGTCAGCTGACGCGGCCGTCCTGTCTCACGACCGGTGCCGGCGTACGTCGTCCGCCGGGAGCGGTGAGAACCGCGGCCAGACACGCGACTGCGGCGAGACCTAGCGCGTACGGATAGCCAAGCCAGCTGATGACCAGCCCGGCGATGGCCGGCCCAGCCAGGGTGCCCACGGTCAGGCCGGTGTTGACGGCCGCGAGGCCGGCCGACGGGCGTTGCGCGAAGACGTCTGCGCTCCAGAGGCCTTGCACGGCAGTGACGCTGTTGTAGCTGACGCCGAAAAGCACGGCGGTCACGACGGCCGCGGCAGTCGCCGGCGCGGTGGCCAGGGCAAGCAGAGCTGCGGCGACGCCGATCACCGAGACGTAGTGGACGATTCGCTGCCCGAGCACGGTCACCGCCGGGCCGGCCAGCAGACCGGCGATGCCCGCGGCGCCGCACACCGCATAGATGATCCGTGCGGTGTCCGGCGCGGTCCCGGCCGCACGCAGGGCGTCGACGCTGAACGCCCACCAGACCGAGCTACCGAAGCCGATCAGCACGGCTGAGCCCAGCAGGGGACGCGAGCAGCTGCACAGGAACCAGCGTGGGCGCAGCGCCGGCAACCGGGCGGGCGACCGGGCATGCGACGGCGCCGCCCAGGTCGCAACGACACCGACGACCAGCGCGAGAGCGACGAACAGCCACCAGACGCTGCGCCAGGAGGAGCCGAACGCGATCGCCACCGGACCGGCGATCAGCACTCCCCACCCGGTTCCGGAGCTGATCGCGGCCCAGCCGAGATTGCGACGGTTCTCGGGAATCTCGGCCGCCGCGATGTCGGCGTACGGCGGAAAGGCGAAGCCAGCTGAGAGACCCGCAACCAGCACCCCACCCGCGAACTGCGCTGTGCTGGCCGACGTGGCGATCAGCGCCATACCGATGCACGCCGTCGCCATCGCGAGTGCGATCGGAACGCGGGCGCCGGTGCGGGCGATGAGCGGCACGACCAACGCGTTGGCGACGAGGTAGGACAGGTACGCACCCGATCCGATCAGTCCGGCAGCCGTCGGGTCGAACCCGAGGTCGGCTCGGGCGTCGGGCAGCAGCAGACCGTAGCCGTACCTGGCCAGGCCGAACGAGACAGCGATGACGGCCACTCCGGAGCTCACCGTCAACGGAACTGACCTACGCACGGGTCGGGGCCCCGTGGTCAACCCGTTGGTCCAACGGACACCGGCCGGGCGGCCCGAGGCAGGCCTTCCGGTCACACAGCCGGCAGACCCGGCACCCTGAGGCTTGGTCGCCGGCCAGGCCCTCGACCAGCTTGGCGAGCAGCCCCTCCAGGGTCTGCCGCTCGGCCTGGGTCAACCCCACCAATGAACGCTGGATCTCGGACTCCCGGTGTCGCAGCGCCTGCTCCGCGTGCCGTCGACCGACGTCGGTCAGGTGCAGTGAGCGGTACCGGATGTCGTTGCTCTGGCCGTGCCGCACCAGCCCAACGGCGATCAGCCGGTCCAGCAGCCGGGTGGTTCCCGACGAGGTCAGACCCAGGACCTCAGCCAGCCAGCCGACGCTGCGCCCCGGGCGCGCCAGCAAAGTCACCAGCGCTGCAGCAGTCGAGGAGCCCGCCAATCTGCGGCCCGGTACGTCCGGCGCTACCCGGTCCGCGATCGCGAGAGAGTAGGCGCCGACGAGATTGCCAAGACGGTCCATACGCTCAGACTATGTGACTGAGTCACACATACATAATCCATTGCCGTGATCAGTTGATGCAGAACTCGTTGCCCTCCGGGTCGGCCAGGACAACCCCGAAGTGATCCATGCCCTCGGGGTCGGGCACGCGCAGCCGGGTCGCGCCGGCCTCGATCAGGCGCGCTTCCTCGGCGAGCACCCGTTCCCGACGCTGCTCCAGCGGCACGGTACGGCCGCCGCCCCGTCGCAGGTCCAGGTGCAGGCGGTTCTT
>JACCQS010000409.1 GCA_013814015.1 Geodermatophilaceae bacterium
CCCTCGCCAGATAGGCCGCGGCAACCAGGCCGTTGTGCCCACCGCCGACCACCACGACGTCGTACCTGGTCGTGCCCATGCATGCCCTTCTGCCAGATCGTAGAGCTCAACCCAATCGACTCAGGGACGCCCTGAGTCGATTGGGTTGCGCTCTACGATCTGGCAGAAGGGCATGCATGGGCACGACCAGGTACGACGTCGTGGTGGTCGGCGGTGGGCACAACGGCCTGGTTGCCGCGGCCTATCTGGCGAGGGCAGGGAAGTCCGTCCTGGTGCTGGAACGGCTCGGGTACGTCGGTGGGGCGGCGGTGAGCGAGGCGATCTTTCCCGGCGTGGACGTACGGCTGTCCAAGTATTCCTATCTCGTCAGCCTGTTGCCCGATCAGATCGTCGCTGACCTCGGGCTGACCGTGGCGCTGGTGGACCGGACGGTCTCCTCGTACACCCCGCTACGCAGCGGCGGTCGGGACGTCGGATTATTGGTGCAGCGACCGGCCGGGGAGCGGACCCGTCAGTCCTTCCTCGAACTGACCGGAGCCGACGTCGACTACGACGCCTGGCACGAGTTCTACGCGCGCATCGAGATCCTCGCCCAAGACCTTGCGCCGACCCTGCTCGAACCCTTGGTCACCGCCGAGCAGATCGAGCCCCGACTGCGCGATCCGCAGGTCTTCACCGATCTTCGCGAGCTTCCGCTGGCCGCATTCGTCGGCCGCTCCCTGATCGACGATCACGTACGCGGCGTCGCGCTCACCGACGGACTGATCGGAACCTTCGCGGACCTGCACGCCACCGACGGGTTGGCCAACCGGTGCTTCCTTTATCACCTGATCGGCAATGGCTCGGGCCAATGGCGGGTGCCGATCGGCGGGATGGGTGCGGTGTCGGCATCCATGGCCGAGGCAGCCCGACGGTTCGGCGCGGAACTGACCGTAGGCGCGACGGTCAGTTCAGTGGGCGTGGACGCTTCCGGCGCAGAGGTGAGCTGGACCGACGAAACCGGTGCCACACACGCTGTTTCGGCCGACGCAGTTGTGTCGGGGGTGGCACCGCAGGTACTGGACCGGCTGCGCGGCCGCACGCCGGCACCTCGCCCGGTCGGCGCCCAGCTTAAGATCAACATCATTCTCACCCGGCTGCCGCAACTGCGTTCCGGACTGGATCCGGCGATGGCCTTCGCGGGTACCCTTCATGTCAATCAGGCTGCGAGTCAACTGGATTCGGCGTACGCCGCCGCCTCGGCCGGGCGTCTGCCCGACCCACTGCCGTTCGAGGTCTACTGTCATTCGTTGGCTGACCCGTCGATCCTCGGGCCCTCGGAGCACGCTGCGGGCTATCAGACACTGACCCTGTTCGGGCTGCACACCCCGACCGCGTTGTTCGATCACGACAACGACGTCGTACGGACCGAGGCCACCCGTTTGGCGGTCGAGGGATTGAACGGCGTCCTCGCCGAACCGCTCGAGGACTGCCTGGCCTTGGACGCTGCCGGAGCCCCGTGCCTGCAGGCGGCCTCGCCGCTGGACGTCGAAGCCGCGCTCGCGATGCCGGGCGGCAACATCTTCCACGGCGACTTGTCCTGGCCATGGGCGAGCGACGCATCGCAGGTCGGTACCTGGGGGGTGGAGACCGATGAGCCGCGGCTGGTCTATGCCGCCAGCGGTGGCGCTGTCCGCGGGGGTGCGGTCAGCGGCATCGGCGGGCACAACGCCGCACATGCCCTGCTCGCGCTCGACTGAACCAATCCGTCTTGGCCGTTATGCGCACAACGGTCACGATTCGGGCCCGGATTTCGCCGTTATGCGCACAACGGCGGGAAGTCAGGCGCCAGCGGACTGGGTGCTGAGTACGGCGGACAGCGAATCCAGGGCGCCGGGAACCAGCGAGTAGTACGCCCACACGCCGCGCTTGTCCCGATCGAGCAGTCCGCCCTCGACCAGGATCTTGAGGTGGTGTGACACGGTCGGCTGGCTCAACCCGACCGGCTCGATTAGATCGCACATGCAGACCGCGCCATCGGAGGCCGCGACCAGGGACAGCAGGCGAAGCCGCGTGGGGTCGGCGATGGCCTTGACCCGGCGGGCCAACTCGGTCGCGGCTGCCGCGCTCAGCGGTTCCCGGACCAGCGGCGCGCAACACATCACCGACGAAGGGCCGGACAACACGATCGGCAGGCTTTTCACGAACCCAGTCTGACTCACGTATTGACATCTGTCGATGTCCGGTGCATGGTCGTCTCAGCAAGACATAGACGTTCATCGATATGAGGAGAAGCCATGAGTCAGACAGCAGATGTCGCATTGCGCGAGCAGGTTCGCGCCAGGTACGCCCAAGCCGCCACCGCGGCCAGCGGGGGCGCCGCCGCGGACGAGGTCAGGGCGGCTGAGTCCGACTGCTGTTCGACCAGTTGCTGCACGCCGGGCAACGCCGAGTCCGACGGATGGTCCGGACCCGGACGCTACGATCCTGGCGTCACCGACGGCCTGCCCGCTGAGGCAGTCGCGGCCAGCCTGGGCTGCGGGAATCCGCTGATGGTGGCCGAACTCCGCGAAGGGGAACGGGTCCTGGATCTCGGCTCGGGCGGCGGCATCGACGTCCTGCTCTCGGCTCAACGGGTCGGGCCGAGCGGCTTCGCGTACGGCGTCGACATGACCGACGAGATGCTCGACCTGGCGCGGGCCAATGCTGCCAAAGCTGGAGCCACCAACGTCGAATTCCTGCGCGGAGACATCGAAGCCGTCCCGCTGCCCGACGAGGCGGTTGACGTGGTCATCTCCAACTGCGTCATCAACCTGTCCACGGACAAGCCCGCGGTGCTCAGTGAGATGTTCCGCGTGCTCGTCCCGGGCGGACGCATCGGGATCTCCGACGTCGTGGCCGAGGACACCCTCACGCCGCAGGAGCGGGTCAGCCGCGGGTCCTACGTCAACTGCATCGCCGGCGCGCTGTCCCGTACCGAGTACCTCGACGGGCTGGCGGCCGCCGGCTTCATCGACGCGGAGGTCACGTTCACCCATGAGGCGGCGCCCGAGATGCACGCCGCGATCATCCGGGCCATCAAGCCGGCGTCCTTGGAATGACCGGCTGACCGGCCACTTCGACCACGATCGGGGTTGTCGAGCTCATCCGCCCCGCGCGATGACCCCGACAACCCCGATCTGGCGTTCCAGGCAGCCGCGGGCGGCTCGGCCCAGCGCCGGTCGGTCCTTGCGGGGGAACTCGACCGGCCGAGCTAGCGCTGTTGGCGCAGCGGCCAGCGGGCGTAGGTCTCGTGCAGCGCCGTACGACCCGGTCCGGCACCAAGCCGACTCTCGACCAGGTGCAGATGGGTCGCCGTCCAGGGTGGGCCGGCGAACACCCGCAGCCGCTCGACCTGCGGCCGCAGATCGACTCCGGCCGCGCCCCGGGCGAGAGTGATGTGCCCGCGGTACGGCCGGGTCTCGACCTCGACACCGCAGAGCCGGGCGGCGGCGCGTACCGAGTCGGCGAGGCGCCGCAGCGGCTCAGCGTTCCCGGTCACCCCGGCCCACAGCACCTGCTCACCGAACCGTCCAGCCCCGGCAATGGCGAGCCGGAACGGCCCATGTGCCAGCGCGACTCGCGCGAGGCGCCCGGCCAACTCGTCGACCGCCGGCTGCTCGACCGCGCCGAGAAACGCGAGGGTCACGTGCCACGCCTCGGTGGGAGTCCAGCGAAGCGCCGGCTCCTCGTCGCGCAGCAGGGCAACCACCGCATCGAGTTCGTCGAGCACGGCGCGAGGCGGCAGGAGTGCCACGAACAGACGCCGGCTCATCCCCCGTTCCGGCCGGGAGGCGTGGGCGGGTCACTCTCGTCGAGGACGATCCCGAGGTCGGACAGGACGGCGTCGGCGGCCCGCCGCCCGGACACCAGTGCGCCCTGGATGGAGCTGGTGTCGCGATGGTCACCGCAGACGTAGACGCCATCAGTCCGCACCGGTTTGCGGAACTCGTGCGGAGCGGTCATCGAAGGCAGAGCGTGCGCTACGTCGTACGCGGCGACCCGCTCCCACCCAGACGTACTGGTGCGATAGAGCCGGGCGAGGTGCCCGAGCATGGCCCTCTCGCCCACGGCAGCGCCGTCCAGGTCCGGGCCGTGCACGAGCGAGGTGGCGATCAATGCTCGACCGTCGGAGGAGTACGACGGCGCAGCCTCGGTGACCACGACCGTGTTGTTGATCGGTGACTTCTCCGCGTCGACCACCAACGTGGGCTGCTTCAGCGGGGACTCCTGCGCTGCGTGGTAGACCGTGGTGACGCCCTTCCACGACGGCGCACTCACACCTGGGAGCAGGGCGGCTGCCGCGGAGGCATCGGTCGCCACGACGACGGCTCGACCAGCCACCAACCCGGCGGACGTCTCGACAGCCAACGGCGCAATGCTGGATGCCGGCGTCTGCAGGTGCACGCTCCCGGTCGGCAGGCGGGCTGCCAACTGCTCACCGAGAGCTTGCATACCGGCAGCCGGGACGGTCGAATCGCCGCGCACGAACATCCGCATCATCAGGTTGGCGAACCGCCCTGATGTGGTCATCTCGTTCTCGAGCAGCAGCCCGGCGAAGAACGGGCGGAGCACTCGATCGATCACCCGAGGAGTCATCCCGTACCGCCGCCAAGCCTGTTCCGCCGTACGGTCTCGCTGTCCCAACAGGACGCTGCTGGGCACAAAGCCGACGGCGGCGGCGTACCCGGCCAGCGCTGCCTTGTCCCGCAGCGACCCGATCGGCGCCCGTATCGCAGCCAACGCGGCCAACGGTTCCCGCCGCGGGTCGGCCAGGCGCACCACGGATCCACGCACGTGTAGCAGCATCGCCCGGCTGAAGTAGCGCAGGTCCAACGCGTCGGTGTCCATGAGCCGCCGCACCTCTGGATAGCCGGTGTTCAGCACCTGAAAGCCGCGGTCCAGGAGAAAACCGTCGACTCGATCGGTCCGAGCCCGGCCGCCCACGCCCTCGCAGGCCTCAAGAACCTGGACGTCCAATCCGGTTGCGCTCAGCCTGGACGCACAGGCAAGCCCAGCCAGTCCGGCACCGACCACGACGACATCACACTTCCGAGGCGGGGTCATGTCGCTGTTCCTACCCATCCTTCGCCGTCAGCACTCGGCGTTGCGCCATCGCTTCTCCTACGGTCCCAATTCGGGACTATTGTGGGCCCATGGCTGAGTTGCACCTCCGAAATCTCCCACCGGAACTGCACGAGCGGCTCCGCGAGCGGGCTCGCACGGAGGGGCGGTCGATGTCGGCCGAGGCGATCGTCTTGCTTCGGTACGCGCTCCGGTCAGCAGCCGGTCAGTCGGCCAACCAGCGGGCGGCTATCGAGCGACTCCAACAGATCCGACAGCGAAGCCGGCTCCCCGCTGGTAAACCACCGTCCGAGCAACTGGTGCGAGCGGATCGGGAACACACCGGGTGAGCGAAGTGCTCGTCGTTGACGCCTCGGTCGCGTTGAAGTGGGTGGTGACGGAGGTCGGCAGTGACCAGGCCAGCGACCTGCTCACCCAGATGGCGCACGGCGCCTTGGCTCTGGTCGGACCGGAACATCTGGCGGGTGAGGTGGGCAACGGCCTGCGAAAGCGGGTCGCGCAAGGTGTCCTGCGTGCCGACGATGCGCTGTCCGCGCTCGACGCCATCGCCGCGCTGGAGTTGGAATTTGTCGGCGGTGAGGATCGCTGGTTCAGGTCGCTGGCCGCGGCGCTGGACTGGCAGCTGACGACCTACGACGCGCTGTACGTTCTGCTGGCACTCGATCTTGATGCTGAACTGGTCACTGCCGATCTGCACCTGATCGAGACGGCGCGCAAGAGGGCTCTGCCGGTTCGCCCCTTGCTCGGCTAGTGCCGCTCCTGACCGTAGGCCCGGTCGAGGGTGTCCAGCAGCGTGGCCAGGCCGCCGACGGCCCGGCCGTGCCGCCGCGCGCTGGTGGTGACGAGGACGTCGCGAGGGCGTAGGACCGGACGCCCATGACCGACCAGGGCGTCGGTCAACGCCCGATCCTCACCGACCGGAACGGACGGGAAGCCGCCGACGGCGGCGTAGGCATCGGCACGCACCGCGAGATTGGCGCCGTACACATGGTCGTGCGAGTCGCCGTGGATCCCGGCGCGGATGATCGTGCGGTACGCCGTCTGCGCTGCGGAGGTCCGCGCCGCACGGGCTGAACCGCGCGCGCCGGGAGCACCGGCCGCACCCGGAGCACCAGCCTCGCCGCGAACACCGGTCGCGCCGAGGGCCGCCGCTATACGGGCATGGGATAGCGCGGCCATTCCGATGACCGCCTGGTGACCTTCGCGGGCATGAGCGAGCACATCGGTCACCCAGCTGCCCGGCACAATCGAATCGGCGTCGGTGTTCAGAATCCAGACCTCCCGGGCAGCGCCGCCACGGCTGGGTCGGCGCGATGCAGCAGGATCGGCTCGGCGGCCCGGCAGCACGTCCAACGCTGCTCTGACCCCCAGCGCGCGCACGTCCCCGACGGAGGTCGACGTCGAATCGGTGACCAGGACGTGCGGCAGGTCGGCGAGGACCTGATCGGCTCGGCCGAGCGTGTCGTCGGTGCAATGGTGCCCCACCACGGCAACGGCGACGTGTCCCACCGCACCGGCCCGAACGGCTTGTCGGAGGCTGATTCGGACGCTGTGCAGGCAGCTGGCGATCCGATCGACTTCGTCGCGAGCCGGTACGACGACGATGACGTCCACGAGTCGCCCGGAATCCCGGATGGTCATGGTCGCTCGGCCCCGTTGGCCGGCGCCACCCGGTCGGCCGGCGCCACCCGGTCGGCCCGGTCACCATGCTCAGCGGCGCGGGGCTCGACATCGAGGTCGCCAGCAGCGGCGACATCGAGCACGAAGTGCTCGTCGACGTGATGCACCAGGCTCGATCCGAACGCTGCGACAACTTCGGCGTTCGCCTGCTCCCCCGAGCAGTGCGCATCGGCGGGGTGACCGCGCCAGTGAGCGACGACGACGTGGCCGCCGGGCGCGAGCAGCTCGCCGGCCAGCTCGATCGTGGCAGCACGGGCCCGGTCGGGCAGGTAATAGAGGAACTCGCTCAGTACGACGAGGTCGCAGCTGCCGGACCCGAGCTCAGGAACTTGAACGGGCGTCTGGGCCACGTCGATGGTGACGTTGTCCGCAGCGACCAGATGGCGAGCACCGGCGACGGCCCGCGGACTGATGTCGCTGGAGAGGAGTCGATCGCAGCGCTGGGCCAGTTCGGCGGTCAGATGCCCGAGCGAGCAGCCCGGCTCCCAGGCGCTGCGGTAGCGCAGGCGAGGCAGGCTGGCCAGCAAGATCGACCGCTTGCGCTGCTCGTACCAGCTCGATCCGACCTGCCATGGGTCGGCGCTGCCTTCGTACAGGGCCTCGAAGTGTGCCCCTACCTCGTCGTCGTCGGGCGCCGGCCGGATCAAGAGTTCGTGCCCGTCGGTGAAGTGCGCGACGACGTACGGCGGTAGCACTGGTCCGGTCTCGACCGTCGGCCCCTTGAGCTGGCTCGGGTACAGCCCGATCGCAGCAAGCTTGCGCGTGCGCTCCGCCGAGCACAGCGCCACCCGGCGGAGGTCCGGCCACGGGATCTCCGGATCCTCAGGGTGCAGGACGTGCCGCATCCAGACCGGGTAGGACCAGCGCACCGATCCCGCGTGTCGAGCCGCTGCGCCGGCTGCCCGGCCGACCGCCTGGTGGTCGGGATGCGGATCCTTGGTCCAGGGAGCCAGTACCGCCGTACGACCGCGTGCCCCGGGCGGCTGCACGCTGAGTGTTCCGGTGAACGCTTCCAGCAGCGCTGCCTCGTACTCGTCCAGCCTCCCGTCCGGAAGGTCCAGCTGGTGAACCTCCACCGGGTCCAGCCCGAGGGCTGCGATCGCCTCGCGGAACTCCCGGAGACGAATCCGGCCGAGCGCGAGAGCCCGATCTCCGATCTCGCCGTAGGCAGCCTCGCCCGCAGTCGCCAGAATCAGGACGATCTGCACGCCGGTGCTGTGCAGTCGCTGCAGCAGGCCCCCGACGGCGAGGGTCTCGTCGTCGGGATGCGGGACGGCGACGACGAGTCGATCTCCCGAACCGAGTTCGAGCAGGTCGGTCGGCGCGTGCGGCTCGAGGGCGTCCAGCGCCGCGGTCCACAGCGATGCTCGCTGGCCCGGCGCGGTGATGACCCGGCTCATCCGAGAACCCCTCGATGCTTGGCGTGCCCCGCACCAGGATTCCTCACGATGACGCGGGCCCAAGTCCTGGAGGTTTTGACGTAAACCGCCAAGCCGGGTTCGAGCCTGGGCCGGTCGTCCAGGGCTCGGCGAACTCCGCCGCTCCGAGCCGGGCCAGGTCACGCTCAGCGTGGTGCTGGCGTACGAACACCTCGAGGTCGGCCAGGCGATGTGCGAAATCTCCGTCCCGGCCCAGCGCCACCGGCCCGACGACGCGAGGCAGCCGCTGGATCGACACCTGGGCGGCGGCCTCGACGGCACTGCGACAGATCAACGCGATCCTGGCCAACTGCTCGGCCGGGAGGTCGCACAGCCCGGTCACTGGGTGCACCGGCGCGCCGGAGAGCCGTTCCGCGGCGGTGAGCATCGTCGCGGCGGCTGCTTCCACCGCGACCGAGACCACACCCAGGTGGGCTAGGCCATGCGCATCCGGCTCTCGATCTCCGAGCACTCGCACGGTCGCGTCAACCAGGCCCTGGACACCGCCGAGCCAGACCGCGGCCACACCGATCCCGCCGAGTTGCAGACCGGCGCGTTCCACGTAGAAGCCGGGTGTCCCGACCACGGCGTCGGCACCGATGGGCAAGTCGTCGACCTCGATGTCGAGGCTGGCGCTGGCATCCATCCCGAGCGCCGGCCAGCTACCGGGAACCGCCACAAGGCGGCTGTCGAGTACCCCGATGTCGAGTAGCTGCAGCTGCCCGGCCGGATCCCGACAGGTGGTCAACGCCCGGTCCAGCAGCAGCGCACCGGAGCAGAAGCGCATCGTCCCGCTCAGAAGTCCGTCCTGCTCGTCCGGCCTCAGTTCTTGGCGGTTTCCGTCAAAACCGCCAGAATCTTGGCTGGAGACGCGGTCGTCGTCGGCTGCACCGCGCAGGGTCAGGCTGGTTCCGCCGGATGCGGAGGCCCAGACGCCGTACAAGGCACCAGGTACGGCGGATCGACCCGCCTCGGCGAGGATGGCGAGGGCGTCGAGATGACCCTCCAGCAGACGAGCGAGGACGAGGTCGGTGCGCCCGAGCGCCGACAACAGCTGCCAACGACGACGGGGATCTGCAACCGTGCTGGCCTCGGCCAGCTCGGCAGCCAGGCCAGGCAGCATCTCGGCCAGGCCCGCATGCACCTCGGCAGCGGCCAGCGACCGGTCCAGCTTCACCTGCAGCGGGGCACCGACGAGCAACTCCCGCGCGCCGCGCGGCACCGCTCCGAGGCGCGTCATGGCAGAAACTTACGCCGTACGCGATCGCGACTTTCATGTGATCGGATGCACAAGCCGGAGTTTCGCCGCCGTTACCGCGCCGGTAGTGTGCAACGGATCCCCCACGTACGTCGGGTCGGGTCTTCTGCGGGGTCCGGCGACGGTGCGCCACAACCGTCTCCTGCCCGCAAGACAGTCTCCGCCGCCGGCGATAGGAGTTGACATGACCTCGGTTGCCATCCCCGGGTTGGAGACCGCACCGACCACTCACGAGCGGCTGCTCGGCTGGGTACGCGAGGTCGCCGAGTTGACCACTCCGGACCGGGTCGCCTGGGTCGACGGCAGCCCGGCCGAGTGGACCCGGCTGACCGACCAGCTCGTCGAGGCGGGCACCTTCACCCGGCTGACGAAGAAGCCCAACTCCTTCTACGCCGCCTCCGATCCGACCGATGTCGCCAGGGTCGAGGACCGTACGTTCATCTGCTCGGTACGCGAAGAGGATGCCGGTCCCACGAACAACTGGATGGACCCGGTCGAGATGAAATCCATCATGACCGGGCTCTACCGCGGCTGCATGCGCGGCCGGACGATGTATGTCATCCCGTTCTGTATGGGCCCGATCGAGGCCGAGGAACCCATGTTCGGGGTGGAGA
>JACCQS010000423.1 GCA_013814015.1 Geodermatophilaceae bacterium
GCCTCGCAAGCCCGGCGGCTTCGCGACTCCGGCGACCTGGAGATCGAGGTGGTCGAGGCCGGGCAGTGGATCTCATACTCCAACTGTGGGATTCCCTATTGGGTCGGCGGCGAGGTGGACGACGTAGATGCGCTGATCGCGCGCACTCCAGCGGCTTTCGCCGAGCGGGACATCAGTATTCGATTAGGCACTCGGGCTGACGCCATCGACGTGGACGCGGCGACCGTGACAGCGCGATCGGTCGATGGCAACGCGCAGGGTGGGGACCGCAGCACCACTCTCGCCTACGACTGGCTCATGATCGCCACGGGCGCAACTCCACTGCGCCCGCCGGTCGAAGGCCTGGATGCCGAGGGTGTCTTCGGAGCTCAGACGATTCCGGACGGAGAGGCGATCCGCCGCGCCCTGGACCAGCAGCCGAAACGAGCGGTCGTACTCGGAGGCGGCTATATCGGTCTGGAGATGGCTGAAGCGCTTGTCAATCAAGGGGTTTCAGTCACTGTCGTGCTGGCCGACCCACTTCCGATGAGCAGCCTCGACGAGGACATGGGCGAGCGAGTCTGCGCAGCGATGACGTCGATGGGCATCGTCATGCGGCCCTGTGAGCCGGTGCGCGGCATCGAGGTCGAGGGCGGTCTGGCTCGGGCAGTGGTCACGGACGGGGGTTCCTATCCGGCTGATCTCGTCGTACTCGGACTCGGCGTACGCCCGAACTCTGACCTGGCCCGCGACGCCGGCCTGCGGATCGGGACCACCAAAGGCATCGAGGTCGACGACACGATGCTCGCGTCGGCGCAGAACCAGGTCTACGCCGCCGGAGACTGCATCCAGACCCGGAATCGGATCACCGGGCATCCGGTGGCGATCGCGCTCGGTACTCACGCCAACCGCCAGGGTCGGGTCGCCGGCACGAACATCGGGGGCCGTCCGGCGCGGTTCGACGGGGTGCTCGGTACGGCAGTGACAAAGATCGGGAACTGCGAGATCGGCCGTACCGGATTGTCCACGAGGGAAGCGGTGCAAGCTGGCTACTCGATCGAGACCACGGTGATCGAGTCCACGGTGAAGGCCGGCTACTACCCGAACGCCGGGGACGTGACGGTCAAGTTGCTGACCGAGAAGCACACCCAACGGATGCTCGGTGGTCAGATCGTCGGCGGTACCGGCTCGGCAAAGCGGATCGACGTGCTCGCGACGGCGATCTGGGCGCAACTGACGGCGGCCGAGTTCGCATCGGTGGACATCTCCTACGCACCACCCTTCTCGCCGACCTTCGATGCGGTGGTCTTGGCCGCCCGCAAGGCCGCCAGCCGCTGACCCGCCCGCACGCTGGTCAACGGCAGTGGCCGCCATCACATCCGCGTGACTCCGGCGACGCGGTTCCCGGATATCCCGGCCGGCCGCAGTGCCTCTTCAGCAAAGAAGGATCAACTGATCTCGACGCCGCGCCAGAAAGCCAGGTGATCGGTGATGTTGCCGGCCGCCTCCTTCGGGTCCGGGTAGTACCAGGCCGCATCGGCATTCTGTTTGCCGTCGACGTTGAGGCTGTAGTACGACGCGGTGCCCTTCCACGGGCAGACCGACGTCTGCTCCGAGGGGACCAGGACGTCTTCGCGCACCGACGATCGCGGAAAGTAGTGGTTGCCCTCGACAATGACGGTCTTGTCGCTCTCGGCTATGACTTGGCCGTTCCAGCTCGCCTGCACCATGCCCCCATTGTGACCCCCGGAATCCTTGGACGCGACCCCGGAAATCCTCGCTCGTCTGCACCGGAGACCGGCACGGTGGCCGCCGTCCGGGCGGTGCGAGATACTCGCGGCATGCCGATCGCCACGCCGCAGATGTACGCCGAGATGATCCGCCGGGCCAAGGACGGTGGCTTCGCGTATCCGGCGATCAACGTCACCTCTTCGGAGACGCTGAATGCCGCTCTCAAGGGGTTTGCGGATGCGGGCAGCGACGGGATCGTCCAGGTGTCGACCGGCGGGGCAGAGTTCCTGTCTGGCACCGCGGTCAAGAACATGGTGGTCGGCGCGTCAGCTTTTGCCGAGTTCGCCCGGGTGGTGGCCGCGGAGTATCCCGTACAGATCGCGCTGCACACCGATCACTGTCCCAAGGACAAGCTCGACGGCTACCTGCGACCGCTGGTCGCACTGTCGGCCGAGCGGGTCGCCAACGGCCAGGAGCCGCTGTTCCAGTCGCACATGTGGGACGGGTCGGCCGTACCGCTCGAGGAGAACCTGGATCTGGCCGAGGAACTACTCGATGCCTGTACGGCGGCCAAGATCATCATGGAGTTGGAGATCGGCGTCGTCGGTGGCGAGGAGGACGGTGTGGTGGGTGAGATGAACGACAAGCTCTACACCACCGACGACGACTATGTGGCTACGGCGAACAAGCTGGGTCTGGGCGAGCGCGGGGAGTATCTGCTGGCCGCCACGTTCGGGAACGTGCACGGGGTCTACAAGCCGGGCAACGTCAAGCTGCGCCCCGACATCCTCAAAGCCGGCCAGGACGTGGTCTCGGCCGCCAAGGGACTTCCCGAGGGCAGCAAACCGTTCAACCTGGTCTTCCATGGCGGCTCGGGCTCGTCGCTCGAGGAGATCCGCGAGGCGCTGAGCTACGGCGTGGTCAAGATGAACGTGGACACCGACATGCAGTATGCCTTCACCCGGCCGATCGCCGGGCACATGTTCGCCAACTACGACGGCGTGCTCAAGGTCGACAGCGACGTCGGCAACAAGAAGCTGTACGACCCGCGCTCCTATCTCAAGGCCGCCGAGTCCTCGATGGCCGCCCGAACCGTCGAAGCCTGCGAGAACCTGCTCTCGGCCGGCACGTCGATGGGCCGCTGAGCCCCGGCACCCATTTTCCGCCGTTATCGCGATATAGGCGCGAATGAGGAAGGCAAACGCGCGGTTTTCGCGATAACGGCGGCTAAGCCGGGTCGGGGTCAGCCCAGGCCGAGCAGGAAGTCGCGGACCTCTCGTTCGTACCCCTCCGGGTCCACGTTCCAGGACTTCGTGTGTCCCGCGCCCTCGTAGGTCACCATCGAGATCAGGTCCGGACGGGCCTTGGACAGCGCCAGTGCGCGTTCCCAGGGTACGAACGCGTCGTCGGGGCCATGGAAGATCAGCATCGGCCTGGTCAGCTCGTTGGCCCGGGCCACCCAGTCGAAGTCATCGAGGTCGATCCCGAGCTGCCGTTGCACCATCCACAGACCCATCTCAGCGGCTGGACGTGGCAGCCGGTTGACGCGGGCATTGGCGCGCAAGGTATCTCGCCAGTCGATCACCGGTGAATCCAGGATCAGGGCGATCACCGCATCGGCCTGGGCGGACCGTACGACGGTCTGCAGCACGATCGCACCGCCCATCGACCACCCGTAGAGCACGATCTCGGTTGCGCCCTGCTCGAGGGCGTAGGTGATCGCCGCGTCGATCTCCTGCCACTCGGTGTCCCCGAGGTGGTAGCAGTTGTCCGATGTCGCCGGGGCACCGATGTCGTTGCGGTACGACGGAATCAGGGTCGGCAGCCCCAGCGCGGCCAGCGTGGGCAGGATCCGCATCGTCTCGCCGCGGCTGGCCCCACGCCCGTGGACGGCTATCACCCAGCGCGAGCCACCGCCGGCCGGCAGCAACCAGGCCGGGTATTCGCCCAGATCACCGGTCAGCATCAGGTCGACGAAGTCCAGACCGTGCGCCGTACCGGGGTCGCCGAGATAGGCGTACTGCTCCCAGGCCGTACGCAGACCGACCCGCAACTCGCCTGCTCGTACGTCGACGAGTGTGCGGGTCACGACTCGGCGGTCAGCAGCCCATCTGGCCCGGCCGGGCTTAGCCTCCGGGCCGGAGTCACCGTCTCTGGAGAGGATCGGCCCGACCATCGCGTGGCCGGTGGGACTGCCTGTCTCGTCGAGCCAGCTCAGCCCATAGGTGCCCGGTAGCAACGAGTTCAGCGTCGAGCCGAGGCTGACCACGCCGTCGCCGAGCCCGAGTATCGCGACGTCGTAGTCCGTGTTCCGGGTCACCCGCAGGATCCCGCGCAGAAAATACCGAGCCAGGCCGGCGGTCGCCGCGGTCAGGAGGGCCAACAGACCGGCAACGGCGCGCAACACCGGTCCATTCTCGACCAACACCGCCCGCGATCATGGAGCTGGGACCGCTGCGACCCACCGATTGGTGGTCACGGCTGCATGATCGCGAGGCATGACCTACGGTCCTGGCATGACCATGCCAGGCAATCTGCTCCCCGGCCCACAGCCCGTCCGGTTACCCGCCAATCCCGAGGCCGACGGCGCCGCCGCTCGAGGCGAGGCACCCAGTGTGGTGGCGGCGGCCCATCCGGCCTACCCCGCCGCATGGGCGGCCCTTGCCGTCGAGGCGGCTGCCGGTGGTCGGACGATGGAGGCGTACGCGTACGGACGTACCGGCTATCACCGGGGCCTGGACTCGTTGCGCAAGAACGGCTGGAAGGGGTACGGCCCCGTTCCGGGTGACCATCCGGGCAACCGTGGCTTCCTGACCTGCGTCGCTGTGTTGGCCGATGCTGCCGCCGAGATCGGTGAGGACGACGAAGCCCGGCGGCTGGTCGACCTGCTCAGAGAATGTGACCCGTCCTTCGACCCCGGCCAGCTCGGCTGAGGAACAGACACCACCACCGACGATGGGCAGTACCGATCCGGAGCCTGGCGGACAGGCTTCGCATGGCGGTCAGCGGCTGCAACGGCGCCTGATGCTGGCCCTTTTCGGGGTGGCGTTCTCCACCCAGGCCCCGTCGCCGGTACTGCTCTATTACACCGCTGCGCTCGACCTGAGCGCGCTGTCCCTGACGATCTTCTTCGCCGTCTACGCGTTAGGACTGCTGCCGTCCCTGCTGCTGGGCGGGCCGTACTCGGATCGGCGCGGCCGCAAGCGGGTGGTCGTCCCGTTCACGTTGCTCTGCCTCGGCGCCCTGATCGTGCTGTTGCTCACCACATTTCTGGGCGAACCGATGATCTACGTGGGGCGGCTGCTGCAAGGCTTGACCAGCGGCGCGGTCTTCACTGTCGGGGTGGTCTGGCTACGGGAGCTGGCCGGACCAGCCGGTGCTGCTGGGGCCGCGATGAAGGCCAGCGCGGCGATGGCCTCGGGATTTGCGATCGGCCCGCTGACCTCGGGCCTGCTCGTCCAGTGGGCACCACTGCCGGAGATCTTGCCTTTCGGGTTGCCGTTTGTGTTGGTGGCACTGGCTTTCTACCTGACTCGCGGTATCCCGGAGACCATGACCGTCCACCGCCCGGGGCGGCTGCAGCTGGGGATCCCGCCGGGCGCCGGCGCAGGATTCGTGGCCTACCTGCTTCCGGTGGGCTTGATCGTCTATACCTACGCCG
>JACCQS010000441.1 GCA_013814015.1 Geodermatophilaceae bacterium
AGTCGATCGATCAGCCGGCACAACACCATTCTGGTGACCGGCGGGACCGGCAAGACGGGGCGGCGGGTCGCCGACCGCCTGCACGGACGGGGGCTGCCGGTGCGAGTCGGTTCACGGTCGGGAGAACCTCCCTTCGACTGGGCGGCTCCGGCTACCTGGGCCCCGGCCCTGGATGGCGCCACCTCGGCGTACCTGTCCTTCTTCCCGGATCTGGCTGTCCCCGGCGCCAGCGACGCGATCGCCGGATTCGCCAAGCTGGCCGTGTCCGTCGGGACCAACCGGCTCGTCCTGTTGTCCGGTCGGGGGGAGGAGGAGGCCCAGCGCGCCGAACAAGCCTTGCAGGATTCGGGAGCCGCGTGGACCGTCGTACGGTGCAGCTGGTTCGACCAGAACTTCAGCGAGAGCTTCTTCCTGGAGCCGGTGCTGGCAGGGGAGGTCGCGCTGCCCGCAGACGGTGTACTGGAGCCGTTCGTCGACGCCGAGGACATCGCCGATGTGGCCGTGGCCGCGCTGACCGAGGACGGCCACGAGGGTCAGGTGTACGAGCTGACCGGCCCTCGGCTGCTCACTTTCGCCGAAGCGGTCGGCGAGATCGCTCGCGCCTCGCGCCGGGACATCCGATACCTGCCGATCTCGATCGAGCAGTTCACCGGCGGGCTGACCGAGGCGGAGGTGCCCGACGACGTCGTGTCCCTGTTGGGCTACCTGTTCACCGAGGTCCTCGACGGCCGAAACGCCCAACTCGCCAACGGCGTGCAGCGCGCCCTCGGTCGCGAACCGCGGGACTTCCGCGACTACGCGCTCGACACCGCAGCCACCGGTGTGTGGGCCGGCGAACTGGCCGGTCGCAGATGACTGCGTTCCTGCAGATCGGTACAGTCGTGGCGGCCCTGGGCAGCGGGCTGATCGCCGGAGTGTTCTTCGCGTTCTCGACCTTCGTGATGGCTGGCCTGGCCCAGTTGCCGCCGGCTGAGGGGTTGGCCGCGATGCAGTCGATCAACCGTACGGCCGTACGCCCGCCGTTCATGGCGGTCTTGTTCGGAACGGCGCTGGCCTGCCTCGGCCTGGCGGTGTGGGCGGTGCTCAACTGGGGCGAGCGTTCGGCGGGCTGGGTTCTGGCTGGCGCGGCGCTGTACGTGATCGGCGCCATCGTGGTGACGATCGTCGCGAACGTGTCGAGAAACGAGGCGCTGGCGCTACTCGATCCCGGCGATCCGGGCACTGCCGAGCTATGGGTCAGCTATGTCGCGAGCTGGACCGGGTGGAATCATGTACGGACGTTGGCCTCGCTCGGGGCGGCCGCCCTGCTGACGGTGGCGCTGCTGCGGGCCTAGGTCGGCTGAGTTCCGCCGGTCCCGAAGAGCAGGCAGGACGAGGTGGCGTGCGCGATCAGGCGACCCTTCCCATCGGTGAGGCGAGCCTCGAGCCGTCGGGACACGTGGCTACCAGAGGTCGCCCTCGCGCCAATCACAGCTGAGCTCGCCGGCCAGATCCAGTGGGACCGCGCCGGGAAGCACGTACACCGAGCCGTCGTCGTCCGGTGTCGCATGGATGCCGGCCGGGGTCATCGCCGAGGTCGGTCCGCGCCAGAGCTCCCAGCCGCGAGCGACGTAGAGGGCGGCCCCGTCACTGGAGGCCGACAGCGCGCCCAGGTCGTACGCGCGGTGCGCTATCCCCTCCAAGGCCTGCATCAGCACGGACGCGTGCCCCCGTCGGCGCTGGTTCGCGGAGACTGCCACGCCTTCGACATATCCGGCCCGCAGTGCCCGCCCACCGTGCAGGAGTCTTCGCGCGACGAGAGCCGCATGACCGACGAGGTCCGGACCGTCCCAGACCAGTGCGTGCACTCCACCGAGGCTGTGCTCCCAATCGTGGTCGCTGAAGTCGCCATCGAAGGCGTCGTCGAGCAATGCCCGGGCGGCCTGCAGGACGGCCGGTTCCAGATCGGCGGTGTGCGCGACCTGTAGCCCCATCACACCGACCCTGCGCACTGGCCGGGGCGGCTCACCGGGACTGCCCGGCGCTCTGCACGGGTGACCGGATGAGCTCGTCGGCCAGCAGGTCCAGCAGCAGAGCGTCGCGCCAGCTGCCATCGGGGGCGCGTTCGCAGCAGCGCATCACGCCGACCCGCCGAAAGCCGACCCGAACGTAGCAGCGAATCGCGCCGGCATTGTCCACCGCGGGATCGATGGTCAGCCGATGATGACCGCGTTCGTCGATCAGGTAGCCGGCGAGCACCGCTATCGCCTCGGCGCCGAGACCGCGCCCCTGAAACGCCTCGGCGAGATAGATGTCCATGCCGGCCTGCCGGTAATCGGGCTCGTTCTCCTCGGAGTACTGGATGCTGCCGGCCACCTCGCCGTCGACCTCGATCACGAAGAGCACCTCGTCGCTTTCACCTCGAAGCTCGGCAGCGATCTCGTGCTCTTTGGAGTGCGCGACTCCCCACCATTCGCTGACCGACGGCTGGCAGCGGATTCGGTGCAGCGCCGCTGCATCCGCTCGCTGGCCGGCGCGGAGCAGCAGTCGCCGGCCGAACAAGGACGGCGGGACGGTGGTCACTGGATCTCTTCACTTCCGACGGCAGGAGCAGGAGCCGGCGATCCGGCCCGCGTCCGGAAGCCTTCCGGCGGCCGCCTAACCTGTCAAGTGGTTATGCTGGTTACATGACGGGAATGGCTGCGAGCATCGATCTTGCTGATGTTGAGCGCATCGTGGCGCTGCTCAACACCCACTACC
>JACCQS010000477.1 GCA_013814015.1 Geodermatophilaceae bacterium
GCCGTGTTCGATTTCGCGGTGGTGGTGGCCAGCAGAACAGGCCGCCGTTTGTCTGGTCGGTGCGGCCGCCTGGTGCCCAGGGGATCAGGTGATGAACCTGGGTCCATGACATTGCTCGGCTCCGCGCGCGCTGCGCTCCTTGCTCGTTGCTCGCTGCGATGCTCGCTTGCTGTCGCCTTCGGTGAGCCGCGCCGCCCTGCACTGCTCACCTTCGGCCCGTAAGGCGGGATCAATCCCGGGGGACAGGTCTTTGACGGAGTCGACGATCACCTCGGCCTGGGAGAACTGCACATCCCCGTCGGTCATCGCAGTCGCGGTGGCCGGGAGCTGTTCGCGGAGGGCGCGGGCGGTCTTGACCAGCCGGGACGCCTCCGCGCAGCTGAGCCGGTGCGAGCCGCGCAGCCAGGCGACCAGCGAGGAGGCGCCGCGGCTGCGGGCCAGACCCCGGGCGTCGGCCTCCCCCAGCCGGGCAAGCAGCACCGCATCCGCCTGGGCCTTGAGGGCGATCGCGTCGGCGACCTCCGCGGCGAGTTGCCGGTCGGTCAACGACCACAACTCGGTCTCCGCAGCAGCCCGGATTGCCTCCCGCGCGCCCGCCAGCCCGGACAGTCCGGGTGGGCTCAGCAACGTGGTCACACAGCAAACCTACGGCCAGGGTCTGACATTTCTTGGCCCCAAACAGACTGCGGCAGAACAAGTTACAAGAATTTAAACCTCCGAATTGGACGCGAAATCGAAGGTCAGAGGCGCCCTACCTCGCCGATGAACAAGCGCCGGCCGACAACGCGGGCCAGCCCGGACGTACCCCTCGTTGCTGCGTTCTTCGCGCTGAGAGCCAGCCACGTCCCAAGCGCGCCGCAGAGAACCAGAACCAGCCGGTCACCAGCCGCGGGCGCGCCACTCGGCCAGGTGCGGCCGCTCGGTTCCGAGGGTGGTGTCCGAGCCATGTCCCGGATAGACCCAGGTGTCATCCGGCAACTCCGCGAACACCCGCTTCTCGAGGTCATCCATCAATGAGCTGAAGTCTGCGGTGTTGCCGAACGTGTTCCCCGGTCCGCCGGGGAACAGGCTGTCACCGGTGAACAGGTGAGCGGCCGGGCGGAGCTGGCCCGAGTGCTGGTTGGGGTGAGGATGGTGCCCATTACCGTGCCAGAGCAGGGCGATGCTGCCTGGGGTGTGGCCACGGAGATGAATCACACCGAGTTCGACCTGCCCCACGGACACCGTGTCGCCGTGCTCGACCGGATCACTCACCGGTACCGGGAGTTCGGCGCCGTCCAGTGGATGCGCCGACGTGGCGGCGCCGGTCTTCTCGACGACATCGGCCAACGCCTGCCAGTGGTCACGATGCCGGTGGGTGGTCACTATTCGCCGAAGCGAGATGCCGTTGGTCAGTTCCAGGATTCGGTCGGCTTCGTTCGCCGCATCGATGAGCAGGCCGTCACCGGTGGCGGTGCACTCCAGGAGGTAGGCGTTGTTGTCCATCGGGCCGACCGAGAGCTTGCTGATCCGCAGCCCGGACAGCTCCCGGACGTCGGGGGGTCCGCCGACACTGACAGTGCCGGTATAGGGACGCTCAGGGCTCGCCATCGAGTCCGAATCCTCAGGCATACATCTTGTCGAGCTGCGAGCGATGGTTGTCTTCGACCACTTTGCGCTTCACCTTCAACGATGGAGTCATCTCGCCGGACTCCACGGTCAGGTCATGGTCCAGGATGACGAACTTCTTGACCGTCTCCCAGCGGTTGAGTTTCGAGTTCAGCTCGGTGACGTAGCCGTCGATCATGCTCCGCGCCTGCTCCGAAGCGGCGATCTCCTCGTACGAGGCGTTGCCCAGGCCGCTCTGTGACGAGGCCCAGCCGGTGATCGCCTCGGGATCGAGGGTCACCAGCGCGACGACGAAGTTTCGCTGGTTGCCGTGGATCAGCACCTGCCCGACGTACGGGCAGAGCGCCTTGAACTGGGATTCGATCTGGGACGGGGCAATGTATTTCCCGCCGGAGGTCTTGAACAGGTCCTTCTTGCGGTCGGTGATCTTCGTGAAACCGTCAGAGTCCATCTCGGCGATGTCCCCGGTGTGCAACCAGCCGTCCGAGTCCAGCATCTCCCGCGTCGCCTCGTCCAGCCTGTGATATCCCTCCATCACACCGGGCCCCTTGACCAGGAGCTCTCCGTCCTTGGCGATCCGGAACTCGGTGCCCTCGAACGGGATTCCGATCGTCCCGAACTTGTTGCGCGTCGGCCGGTTGACCGACGACCCGGCCGCGGTCTCGGTCAACCCGTAGCCCTCGAGGATCAGGATGCCGGCGGCATCGAACCAGCGGGCGATCTCGCCGTTCAGTGCCGCCGCGCCGGAGATGAAGAAGCGGACCCGGCCGCCGAATCGTTCCTGGATCTTGGAGAAGACGAGCTTGTTCGCCAGGCCGTACTGGAGCTTGAGCAGCGGCGGGATCGAACGACTCGCGGCCTCGCGAGCCTTGACGTCCAGACCGACCCTGAAGGCCCAGTCGAAGATCTTCTTCTTCGCACCGCCCTCGTCCGCGGTCATCATCGTGATCCGGTTGTAGGCCTTTTCGAAGATTCGCGGGGCAGCGCCCATGAACGTTGGTTTGACGATGGCCAGGTTCTCGATGATCTTGTCGATCCGGCCGTCCACGGCGGTCTCGAAGCCGACCGCCAGTTGCGTGCTGAGCAGCACCTTGCCGAACGAGTGCGCCAGCGGCAGCCAGAGATACTGCAGGTCGTCGATCGAGAGCAGTCCCGGCTCGGAGGCCACGGCGGCGCCTTCGTAGGTCCAACTGGAGTGCCGCAGGCGTACCCCCTTGGGCTGGCCCGTCGTACCGGAGGTGTAGATCAGGGTGGCCAACGACTCCGGCTCGATCGCGGCGATCCGATCGTCGATCACCGACGGCGAGGACGACAGCAGCTCTCGACCGCGCGCGGCCACGTCATCGAGGGACAGCACCCAGTCTCCGTCGCCGGTTCCCTCGAAGGCCACGACGGCGCTGACCGTGGGGATCTCGGAGCGCACCTCGACCAGCTTGGCGACCTGCGTGTCGTCCTCGGCGAAGACGATTCGGGATTCCGAGTCGGCGAGGACGAATGCCACGTCCGAGGACCGCGTACTGGGATACACGGTGGTGGTAGCCGCACCCGCGCACATGATGGCCAGGTCGGCGACGATCCACTCGTACCGCGTCCCGGAGGCGATGGCGACGCGTTGCCCCGCCTCCACCCCCAGAGCGACCAGCCCGGCAGCAACCTCGCGGACGCGGTCACCGGTCTGCGTCCAGGTCACCGATGTCCAACCGTCCCCGTCCGGGTAGCGGTACGCCGGACGAGCTGGCGTCTGCTCCACCCGGTCGAGGAATTGCCGGGCCACATTGGGCGCGCGGTTCTCGATCGTGGCTGCTGGCTTGGCGTCCACCGTGTTTGTCATGTCTCCTCTTGAGTCGTACTCGAGTCTGCCCACTCGGTGACCCGGGTGAGGTTCCTCACCTGTCAACGAGTACGCCAAACGGTAGATCAGTCACCCAGGCAGTGGTAGTTGTCAGGGACAGTCCACGTGTCAGACCCCTTCGCTACGGTTTCCATCCGTGGGTGTCTTCGGCTCGACCGCGAGCGAAATTTCCGAGGCAGTGCGCTCGGGTCGGTCGTCGGCCGAGGCCGTTGTCCGCGAGCACCTGGACGTCATCCGCACCGAGGACAGTCGCTGGAACGCCTTCCGGGTGATCCGTGCCGATGCTGCGTTGACCGAGGCGCGTGCCCTGGATGCCACGGTGGGCTTGCGGGATCTGCCGCTGGCCGGCGTCCCCATTGCGATCAAGGACAACGTCGCGGTCAGCGGTGAGGTCACTACCTACGGATCGGCGGCCGTCGCATCCTGGACCGCGGCGAGTTCGGATCATCCCATCGTGGCCCGGTTGCGAGCGGCGGGCGCCATCGTCGTCGGCATCACCCGCGTACCGGAGTTGTGCCTGTTCGCCTGCCACGACGCTCCGGACGCGGTGACCCGCAACCCTTGGGATCCGACCCGCACCCCCGGCGGCTCCTCGGGAGGCAGCGCAGCGGCGGTCGCGGCCGGAATGGTGCCCATCGCGCACGGTGCCGACGGATTGGGCTCCCTGCGGATACCTGCGGCCTGCTGCGGTCTGGTCACGCTGAAACCCGGGCTGGGAACGGTGCCTGCCGGGCTGGGGGTGGGGGACTGGTACGGGATGGCCGAGAACGGCATCCTGGCCACCACGGTGCAGGACCTGACCGTCGGTCACGCGGTGCTGGCTGGAATACCCGTCCCCGACCCGTCGAAAGGCGCGAGCGAGGCATTGCGGATCGGCACCTCGGTGCGCAGTCCGCTCGCCGGAATCTGGGCCGACGCCGACTGCCGTTCCGGGGTCGACCGGGCCGCGGCAGCACTTGCCGTGCTCGGTCACCGGGTTTCGCCCGTACGGGTGCCGTACCCGACCTCTGCGGCCGTGACCGTGGTTGTTCGCTGGTACGCCGTGGCAGCGGCGGACGCTGCAGCCATCGGAGCCGACCCGTCGCGGCTACAACCGAGAACTCGTCGGCACGTCCAACTCGGCCGGCTGGCCACCCGCCTGGGTCTGGTGAGGCCCGGTCCGGTCAAAGCCTTCGAGCATCGACTGCGGGGACTGTTCCAAGACGTGGATGTCCTGATCACTCCGGTCCTCACGGGAGCGCCGCTTCCCGCCGCGGACTGGCACCGGCGCGGATGGCTGGCCAACGTCACGGCTGCCTCGCGGTTCGCGCCCTATCCGGCCGTCTGGAACCTTGCGGGATATCCGGCGATGAGCGTTCCGGTGGGAACACGATCGGACGGTCTGCCGTTGGCAGTGCAGATGGTCGGGGCGCCTGGAAGCGAGGCCCGACTGCTCGCGGTCGCTGCGGCCCTGGAAGGGGAGATGCCTTGGCAGCGACACGCCGCGACTCAGCCGCTGCAGCGCAGTTCGGGTTAGTCGAACAGGCGTTCGATATGCTCGCGGCGGCTGGGCGACGCGACGGGTCGTCGGCGCAACGCAACCAGCAGTCGAGGAACGTGACCAGTCACGAGACCGGGAGGAGAAGGGCTCACATGGACAGGCTGGTCGTGCGCGGCGCCCGGGAGCACAACCTCAAGGACGTACATCTGGACCTGCCCCGCGAGGCGATGATCGTGTTCACCGGGCTGTCGGGGTCCGGCAAGTCCAGCCTGGCCTTCGACACGATCTTCGCCGAAG
>JACCQS010000478.1 GCA_013814015.1 Geodermatophilaceae bacterium
CCACCACAACT
The DNA here is from genome assembly GCA_013814015.1 of Geodermatophilaceae bacterium. Lineage (GTDB taxonomy): Bacteria > Actinomycetota > Actinomycetes > Mycobacteriales > Geodermatophilaceae > JACCQS01. The sequence goes on from JACCQS010000478.1 coordinate 12, forward strand.
CTGCTCATAGCTTGAAGCATATCAATACGTTGAGCGACTGCAAGCGTTTGATGATCGGGTGGTCCCGCTCCACGATCGACCTGCGGGAACAAGCATCCGTCGGCATCAATCGGAGACCTCAAGCGTTGTCACTGGTACCCATCCCTCCCGCCCGGTGCGGGAGCGGCACCACATCCAACCGCTTTCGAGATCCTGCGCGAGGACCTCAAGAACCTCGCCGGCCTCGGTCGGCAGTTCGGTCGTGTCGTACGGAGTACGTACCGTCGCGGTGCCCGATGATGGCGACAAGTGCCGCGCCGGCACGCAGCCTGAGCCGTGCGACGCCCGTGACGAAGACGAACTCCGGCCACTCGGTGTCCCGATCACCAATCTCCACCTGTTGACCAATGGCCAGCCGAAGCGGTTGCCGGTCAGGGATCACGTGGGCGTTTCTCGCCACCGCGTTGCTCATGCCATGAGTTTCTCCCGCCCGAGGACATCGGGACCGCGCGTCGCCCGGTAACGGATCCCAAGAGACACACTCGCGAGAAGCGGCGTGGCCGTGGAGGTTGGTGCCGGCACCTTGTCGGCTACGGTCGAGTGGTGCCCTACCTTCCCGCCGAGCGCGACGTCGGAGGGACGGCCCGTGACGGGGTTTTGTCCTGGCCGGGTTTGAGCTCCGGGTTTGCCTCTCTGCCGGCGCATGACGATGAGACGGTGACCGGCGCGGGACAGGTCGGCGTGGCCTTTAGCGCGCACCGAGAGGTCACGTATGCCACCGGCGGTCGCATCCGCAGCGCCACCTATCCGGGAGGGTCGGTGATCTGCTCGGGAACCGAGCCGATCGTGTGGTCCGGCGTGCGGGAGTATACCGAGGCGCTGGAGCTTTATCCGGACCCGGAGTTGGTTGGCTGGTATATCGGTGCCGCTTCCGGAAGCAGCTGGCCGGTCGAGCGGAGCGTCGTCGGCCGTGCCGACCCGGTGGTCGTCGGGATTGCCTCGATCTTCCGGCGGGCCCACACCGCCAACGCCTATCTCAGTGACGTCGCGGCCAGCACCCTGGCGCACCACCTGGTGCGTCACGTGCTCGTGGAGTACGCCGGGGCCGCGTGGGTCAACTCGAAGGGGCATGGAGCCGAGAACGCCAGCCGTCACACCGGCCTGTCCCGCGGCGACTTGGCGACGATCTACGACGTCGTCGAGGAGAAGCCAGGAGCACGGATCTGCCTGGACACCCTGGCGGCCAGCGTGAATCTAAGCCCCTTTCACTTCGCCCGGGCGTTCAAGGCATCGGTGGGGATGGCGCCGTACGAGTTCGTGACCTCGCGGCGGATGGACCGAGCCCGGCTCTTGCTGCAGACCACGAACGCTCCGGTGGAGCGGATCGCCCGCGAGGTCAGTTTCGGCAACCTCAGCCACTTCCGCCGGGTCTTCCGGTCACATGTGGGCGAGACCCCGGCGGCCTATCGCGCCGGACTGCGGTGACATGGCCGCCTTGGTTACGGCCCGGATTCAGGAACCGGCGCGCTGCTGGGCCCGCTCCACCAGGTCGCGGCTGCCGGTCTCGTAGGACTCGGCCAGGTCGATCCCGGCGATGCGGACCCGCCCGTCGTCCTCGGTGAGCGTGAGGGTGTACCACCCGGCGACCATCCAGGTCTCCCCGTCGAGGTGGTGAAAGCCGCGGACGTTGCACTCGACTACACCCTCGCCGGTGCCGAGCAGGGGCCCGAGGAAGTGCTGAGTGGCATCGAACCCCGGCAGCAGGCCTCGCCATCGCTGAACGATTTCGCCGCCGGCGACTCGTTCGGGCTCGCCACTGAAGACTGAGGTGTAGTCGAGAGACACCTGGCCAGCGAGAAGCTGCGACGCCGTGTCCCAGTCTCGGGTGTCAACGGCTCGGAAGAAGCGGTGGATGGCCAGGGACACGTCGTCGCTGACCGTCATGAGGACTTCTCCCAGATGTTCGTGAAGTGGTTGACGGCTGCGGTGATGGCGTGGTCAACCTGCTGGCGTTGGTCGTAGAAGTCGGTCTGCGCGCCATCGGTCCACGACACCGTCGCGAGCTCGCCGAGTTCGTCGGCCAGTCGCCTGACGTTGTCTGGAAGTACGGCGTCGTCGCTGTGCACGAACAGGGAGGGGACCCGGACCCCCTCGGCCGCGGCGAACGCGTCGTACTGCAGCCAGTGGGCCCACGACATCTCGCTCATCTCGTTGCGCCACTGCGGGACGTTGCCGCGCTCCGGGCTGGCGTAGTAGTCCATCTCCATGGACATCCCGGCAGTGTCGTCGCCGGGGCCGTACGCCGGAACCAGCGACAGGTCGCCGCTCTCGGCAAAGGTCCGGCTGGCGATCGTCGAACGCCGCAGCCGCTCGGCCACTCCATCGCCGCCGCCGTAGAACGGCGCCACGGTAGCCAGATCGTGAAACCAGCCGGCCACGCTGACGAACGAGCCGACCGGCAGCCCGCGAGCCAGGGCGCCCAAGGCGTATTGGGCGCTGGCGCACACGGCGAGCACGCCGAGCTTGCCTGGGTCGACGACGGACAGGGTGCGCATGAAGTCGACGACCGCGGCCAGGTTGCGGATCTTCCGCACGGGGATCTCGGCCTGCCGTAGCACACCGCCACTCGCCCCGAACCCAGCGAAGTCGAACGTGACCGCCGTGAAGCCCTGCTCCGCCAGCGCGGCGGCGTACGTGTCGGCCATCTGTTCCTTCACCGTCAGCCACGACCCCATCACCACCACAGCCGGTTGCCGGTTGGTGCCCGCCCCCGGGGGACGGTGGATACGGACGGCCAGCGGGACGTCGCCGTCAGGCACGAAAGTCTGAAGCAGATCGTCCTCGGTCGGAGCAGCAGTCATCTCTACAGAATCGCTCGCTGCCACGCCGCTGACAGGGTCCGATCTTGCGCGATGCCGCGCGTTGTCTCAGCTAGGGATCGGCATACGGACACACATTTCGCCTGGGAGCTGGTCAGCTGCGGTCCGTCGTCGTTGTCAAGGGTGCCTTACAAGACATGATGCTGTGATGACGCGTGCCGGTGATGCCAGGGGGAGTCGATGTCCGAACCTCGCGGCGTGGCCTGGTCTTGAGCTGCGAAGCCCACTGACTGGCGGGGCGCGGAACGTGGTCTATCGCGCGGATCGGCGCGGCGAGCAGTTCGTGG
>JACCQS010000501.1 GCA_013814015.1 Geodermatophilaceae bacterium
TCGGGCATCCACCACTTGGCGATCCGGCCTTCGAGGAAGCCGAGGATCTCCTCCTTGGTGACCTCCTCGCCTTCCTTGGGGACCACGCAGGCCAGCGGACGCTCGTCCCACTTGGGGTGCGGGATACCGATGACCGCGGCTTCGGCGACCTTGGGATGGGCCATGATCTCGTTCTCGAGTTCCACGGTGGAGATCCATTCACCGCCGGACTTCACGACATCCTTCGTACGGTCCACGATGCGGGCGTAGCCGTGCTCGTCCATCGTTGCCACGTCACCGGTCCGTAGCCAGCCGTCTTCGGTGAACGACTCCGGCGAGCGATCGTCGTTGTAGTAGCTCCTGGCCACCCAGCCGCCAGCTGCCTGCAGTTCGCCCTGCGTGCTCCGGTCGGCCGGAACCGGGACCAGAGTCACCGGGTCCACCACCCGGACCTCCGAGCCGAAGATCGGCCGCCCGATCGTGGCCCGCATATCGGCCTTGTCCTGCTCGGTGGCATCAGCGAGGGTCGACTTCACATGCGCGACGCTGATCACCGGCGAGGTTTCGGTCATGCCCCAGGCCTGCAGAATCGGCATGCCGGTCTGTTCCCGGTAGGCCTCGGACAGCGCGCGCGGTACGGCCGAGCCGCCGCAGGGGATCGCCCGAAGCGCGGAGATGTCGCGGCCCTTCAGTTCGGGCAGCACGCCCATCCAGATCGTCGGAACCCCTGCCGCGATCGTGACTCGTTGGCCCTCGATCAGGGTCGCCAGGGCCCTAGGAGACATATCCGGCCCGGGCAGGACCAGGTCCGCACCGGCCGCGACACCGGCGTGGGCAAGGCCCCAGGCGTTGGCGTGGAACATCGGGACGACCGGCATGATCCGGTCGCTCTCTCTGGCCCCGAGTCCGTCGGCCTGCAGCACCCCCATGGTGTGCAGGAATGTGGACCGGTGGCTGTAGAGCACGCCCTTCGGGTTGCCGGTGGTACCGCTGGTGTAGCACATCGAGGCGGCCTGCCACTCGTCCTCGACGTGGAAGTCCACCGGCTCCGCTGCGGCCAGCAGATCCTCGTAGTCATGCACCTCGATGCCGCCCGGCGCAGCGTCTGGCACCTCGCCCTTGCCGTCGTCCATGACCACCACCTGCCGGACCGTCCGGAATGTCTCCAACAGCGGCCAGAGCAGCCCGGTCAGCGACTTGTCGACGAAGACGACCTCGTCCTCGGCGTGGTTGGCGATGTAGGTCAACTGCTCGGCGAACAGCCGAATGTTCAGCGTGTGCAGAACGCGGCCGGTGCACGGAGCGGCGAAGTACAGCTCCAGGTGGTTGCCGGTGTTCCAGCCGAAGGTGCCAACGCGACCATCGGCTGAGATACCGAGGGTGTCCAGGACCGTGCCCAGACGCCGGGTCCGGTCCGCCCACTCGGCGTAGGTCCGGCCGACGATGCCGGTCGCGGTCGAGGTGATCACCGACTTGTCCGGGAACAGTTTCTCGGCCCGGTCGAAGATCCGCACGATCGTGAGCGGGTAGTCCTGCATCAAGCCCTGCACGCGAACTCCTTTGTGATGGCCGGTGACCCTCCGGCAAAGACTAGGCGCCGAAGCGGTGGGGGAGAATGGGACCGTGACCGAAACCGAACCCGTGACGGAGACCGAACGCAGCCGTGGCAAGCGGGCAAAGGACATCAACGCGACGATCCGGTACACGATGTGGTCGGTCTTCCGTGCCGAGTCGTCGCTGCCCGACCAGACCCGTGCGGCGACCGCCGAGGAGGTCGATGCGCTCTTCGCGGAACTGGCCGGCAAGGATGTCGTGATCCGGGGCGTGTACGACGTGGCCGGGTTGCGCGCAGATGCCGATCTGATGATCTGGTGGCACGCCGAGGACGCTCAGGCACTGCAGGAGGCGTACTCGCGGTTCCGCCGTACGGCATTGGGCCGTGCCTGCGTACCCGTGTGGTCGCAGATGGCGTTGCACCGGCCGGCGGAGTTCAACAAGTCGCACGTGCCGGCGTTCCTGGCCGATGAGGAACCCCGCGCCTACGTCTGTGTGTATCCGTTCGTCCGGTCCTACGAGTGGTACCTGCTCCCGGAGGAGGAGCGGCGCACGATGCTGGCCGAGCACGGGCAGCTGGCCCGAGGCTATCCCGACGTACGCGCCAACACGGTCGCCTCCTTCGCCCTCGGGGACTACGAGTGGATGCTGGCCTTCGAGGCGGACGAGCTGCATCGGATCGTGGATCTGATGCGCGATCTCCGGGCGTCGACGGCGCGCCGACACGTCCGCGAGGAGGTTCCGTTCTACACCGGGGCGC
>JACCQS010000031.1 GCA_013814015.1 Geodermatophilaceae bacterium
GACCGCAAGGCTCGAACGCCCGCTGTCGCTGCTGCGTCAGTGGTCGGAAGTCCCGGGAGGTGATACATCTTGCGTGCCCAGCTCGGCAGCAGGCCGAAGGCCAGCGCGGCCAGCCCACTCCACGCCGGACGGGCTGGGGTGAGTAACCGGACCCAGGCCGGCATCGGTGGGGCGAGCAGGAAGCGGGCGGCCCGCTGCGACTCGGCAGTGGCGCGCAATATCGGCCGCATGTCGGTGAAATAGTCGGCGAGGTCAGCGCGGTCGGTGGGTACGTCTTCGCGTGGTATCCCCATCAACTCGGCCGCGAGGACCTGTTCGCTCAGGTATCGGTCGGCGTCGGAATCGCTCAGGTCAGCCCCTGCTCGCAGCGCCGTGGACAGGAACGAATCGACCTCGCAGCAGTGCACCCACAGCAGCAGCGCGGGGTCGTCCACGCGGTAGGCCGTACCGGACTCCGGCTCCACACCGGTCAGGCCGCGGTGCGCACCACGAACCCGGGCGGCGGCCTTGGCGGCCTCGCTACGGGTGCCGTATGTCAAGGTGCCGACGAACTCGGCGGTACGCCCGAGCCGACCCCAAGGGTCCTGCTTGAAGCCGGAGTGCTTCGCAACGCCGGCAAGGGCCAGTGGATGCAGCGCCTGCAACAGCAGCGCTCGGATGCCGCCCACAATCAGGAGTGGATCCGCGTGTAGGCGCCACGTGACGCTGTCCGGTCCGAACATGCCCGCCACATCGTCAGGAGCCGCTGAAAGGGGGGCTGGGTCGGGAGCCATCTTGTCCGATCCTACGTTCCGGCGAGGCCGATCTAGCAGCCAAAGTTATGCAGAACCGACGCGCGTCGCGCGCCGCTGGTCGAGGATGCCGAGCTCGGCAGCACAGTCATCGAGCATGGCCTCGAACAGCCCGACGCCGTCCTCCAGCGCCCAGTGCAGATGGCCGAAAGCCTCGAGCGTGACCATGCCGTACAGCCGGGACCACCCCCGGACATAGAGGAAGCGGACCGGAAGTGGGAGGTGGAAGTCGTCCATCTCGCTCTCTTCCAGCATCCGGAGCAGCTCAGGATCGACGTGATCGAGGTCGGGTGGCGAGATGATTCCGGCCCCCACATGGCGGCGAAGCTCTCGGCGAACAGCGCCCCGAAACGCATTCCCGCCTGATGGGTGCAGCCGGAGTTCGTGTGTTGTGCCGACATGAGCGGGCTGGCGAACAGCAGTCCGTACTCGTGCCTATGCGCCAGCGCCCAGTTGCGGAAAGCGTGCGCCATCGCGAGAAGTTGCGGGATCAGCTCGGCCGGATCGAGAGCGTCACGGGCGCGTACGAGCTCCTCGATCAGCTCCTCGTAGAGGCTGGCGCCGAGCAGGTCCAGCAGATCCTCATGCCCGTCGACGTAGCGGTACAAGCCGGGGGCGGTCATGCCGACGGCGCGGGCCACCGCGCGCATGTTGATCTCCTCGCCCTGCCGGACGAGGTCCCGGGCGGCAACCAGGATCTCGTTGCGGGTCTGCGCCCGAACTCGTTCCCGTCGTGTCGGTACGGATATCTCACTAGTGGTGTTGACTGCGGCCATACCTCCCATCATGGTGAACATCGTTCACCGTGAACATCGTTCACGGACACGATAACTGTTCACGATCGCTGGAGGAGGACAATGGAACGCTGGGGACGGCTCGTTGCCAGACGGCGCTGGGCGGTACTCGCAATTGGCCAGCTGACCACTATCGCTGCAGCCGGCTGGGGGCTCGGCGTGTTCGGATCGCTGTCAGACGGTGGCTTCGAGGACCCGGAAAGTGAATCCGCCCGCGCCGATGCGGCGATCGTCTCAGCATTCGGACGCGCTGAGGCCGACCTCCTCGTGGTCTACACGAGCGAGAACGGCACCCCGGTCGATGACCCTGCTTTCGAACAAGCCGTGACAGAGACTCTCGCGGCACTGCCGGCCCAAGACGTGGTCACGGCAATCACGACCTACGACGGTGGCGCTGGACTGGTCTCGGAGGACGGCAAGTCGACCCTTGTACCCCTCACGCTGGCCGGCGCTGATGACGACGAGCGCGCCGTTGCCTACGACCGGATCTCCGACGACCTCAGGGCCCCTGGCCTCAGCATCCAGGTCGGCGGCCCGTCGGCGGTCTTCTCAGACGTTGGCGCACAAGTCGAATCCGACATCGCCCGTGCCGAGTCACTGACCATTCCGCTGGTCGTGCTGTTGTGCCTGTTCATCTTCGGCAGCCTGGTCTCGGCGACCCTGCCCGCGCTGGTAGGCGGCATCGCGATTCTGGGTTCTTTCGCGCTGCTGCGGCTGTTCACCACCATGACCGACGTGTCGATCTTCGCGATCAACGTGATCACACTGTTGGGCGTCGGCCTCGCCATCGACTATGCGCTGTTCGTGGTCAGCCGCTTTCGGGAGGAACTGGCGGCGGGTCGCTCTACACCGGATGCGGTTGCCGTCACGATGGCCACGGCCGGTCGTACCGTCATGTTCTCGGGCCTTACCGTGGCCGTGTCGCTTGCCTCCCTCCTGCTCTTTCCGCAGGTCTTCCTACGGTCCATGGGATTCGGCGGGATGGCGGCCGTACTGGTCGCGATGGTCACTGCACTCACGGTGCTTCCGGCGCTGCTGGCTGCACTCGGCCCGAAGGTCGACGCGGGACGGATGCCGTGGCGTCGCCGCCGGATCGACCGCTCGGTGACCGCCGCGGTGGCGCAGAACGGCGCATGGGCTCGGATTGCCAGGTTGGTCATGCGCCGGCCGGTAGCGGTGCTGACCACCGTGGTCGTTGGGCTGCTCGCGTTGGGCCTGCCCTTCCTTCGGGTCGAGTGGACCGGGGTCGACGAGCGGGTGCTGCCCGAAGGGACCGAGAGTCGGGTCGTCAGCGAGCGGCTGGCCGCGGACTTCCCGGGTCAGGACGTGAGCCATGCCGATGTCGTGGTGTCCGGAGCGGACCCGGACGCGTTGACTTCCTACGCGGAGAGCTTGCGTGACGTCGACGGTGTCATCGACGTGACGGCGACGGGGGACAGCGGCGCTACGACACTGTTCGACGTGACCTACTCGGCGGTGGACAACACCGCGGAGGGCACCGGCCTGGTCGAAGACCTACGCGAGGTTGCCGTTCCCGACGGCGCTGAGGTGTTGGTCGGCGGACAGAGTGCGCAGTTGGTCGACCTGCTGGACTCCCTCGGCGACACATTGCCGTGGATGGGGCTGTTGGTGGTCCTGGCGATGCTGGTCCTGCTCTTCCTTGCTTTCGGCTCGCTGGTCCTGCCGATCAAGGCAGTGCTGGTCAACGCGATCTCGGTAGTGGCTTCGTTCGGGGTAGTGGTCTGGATCTTTCAGGACGGGAACCTGTCCGAGCTGCTCGGCTTCACCCCGCTCGGCGCCCTCGACGCTACCCAGCCGATCCTGATGCTGGCCATTCTGTTTGGGCTGTCGATTGACTACGAGGTCTTTCTGCTCTCCCGGATCCGCGAGCAGTGGGACCGCGGCGCTGACAACACCACGGCGGTCGCGGTGGGGTTGCAGAAGACCGGCTCGATCATCACCAGCGCCGCACTGCTGCTCGCCATCGTGATCGGCGCGTTTGCAACATCCGGGGTGACGTTCATCAAGATGATCGGGATTGGGATGCTCGTCGCGATCCTGGTCGACGCGACCGTCGTCCGAACCCTGCTGGTACCGGCCGCGATGCGGTTGATGGGCCGGTTCAACTGGTGGGCTCCGGCGCCGCTGGCCCGGTGGTGGCGCCGATACGGCCTCCACGAAACCCCCGCACCTGCGGGCGATCCGGCCGCGGACCACGGCAGCGCCGATGTCGAGCGGCCTCTGCAGCTGACCCGCTGAGTCAGGCCGTGGTCCGACCATTCCTGGCCAGCGATGCGGGTTGCCTGCCGTCAAGGGCCGGCGGTAGGGACACGAGTCCGAGC
>JACCQS010000043.1 GCA_013814015.1 Geodermatophilaceae bacterium
GGTCGAGCGTGGACAGCGGTGGCGGCGGCTAAGGCTGTGCAGCGGTTCCGGCGAGCCAGGCGGCTCGTACGTCCTCCCGCGTGGGATCGGTGCAGGCGGCGACGTACCCGTCCGGGCGGATCAGGTAGCTACGGGCACTCCCATCCGGCGCGTAGATGCTGCGGACGGCGGGACTGTCGTCGGCAAGAACAACGACTCCGTCCGGGACGGCGGGCGATCGGGCACCAACGGTCAGTGCCAGCCAGCGACCGGCCGCACTGGTCAGGCATTGACGTAGCCGCGATCCGTCTTCGGTCCGAGCATCGGCGAGGACCGTTCCGACCAGTTCCGGATCGCCCGGCCGATGCGCCGGGAACAGGCCGCCGGCGTAGATCATGGGTGTGGCCAGGCGTCCGGAGTTCACCGCCGCCCGGGCTATCGGGTCGGTGGTGCTGGCGCGCAGGATCGCGTCGCGTTCGGCGCGGAAGTCTGGTGGCGGGGCCATGAAACGCATCGTCTCTTCGGTGACTGCAAGGTTCTCCTGTGCTGCGGCCAGCCGCTCGTCGCAGTAGCTGTCCAGCAACGACTCCGGCGTTCTTCCGGCGAGTACGTGCTCCAGCTTCCAAGCCAGGTTTGCGGAATCGGCGACCCCGGAGTTAAGGCCCCGGGCGCCGAAAGGACTCATCAGATGCGCCGCATCACCAGCCAACAGGACTCGGCCCTGTCGCCAGGTGCCGGCACACCGCTGATGAAAGCGGTAGACGGTCAGCCACACCTCCGCGTAGTCGACGTCCCCGATGATCTGCCGAATCCGCTGTTCCAGTCGGCCGCTTTCGCGCTCGGCGTCCAGGTCGAAATCGCCGGGGACCTGCCAGTCGATCCGCCAGATGCCGTCGGGCTGTGGATGGATCAGCACCGCCCGACCGGGGTTGAACGGCGGATCGAACCAGAACCGGCGCTCAGCCGGGAACGGCAACTCAGCACGAATGTCGGCGATCAGGAACCGGTCGGCGTGAGTGTGTCCGGGAAAGTCGATGCCCAGCAGTCGGCGCACCTGCGAGCGAGCGCCGTCGGCAGCCACGGCGTACCTTCCGGTAATCCGACGTACGCCGTCCGGCATTGGTCTATCTCCTTGCCGGACAGGGTCGTCCACATCGGCCCCGTACGACGAACTCTCCGATAGCACCCCGGCCAGGGTCACCGCTTCGTCGTCCTGCCCCACCCCGACCATCGTTTGTCCATAGTGGATGGTGACGTGCTCGTGGGCCAAGGCGCGTTGGACGAGGGCTTGCTCGACCTCGCTCTGGCTGATGTTGACGAACGGCGGGAAATGTTCGCCGCTGCTGCCGGGCAGGGTGATCGAGAACAGTTCGGTGTCCCGGAAGTACGTCCGACCGACCGACCAGGCTGTCCCTAGCTGCGCCACCCGCTCCCCGATGCCGATGCTGTGCCAGATCTCCAGCGTCTCGCGCTGCATGCACAGGGCCTTGGAACCCTGCTGCTCCGGCGTCGTACGAGCTTCGAGGATCCCGACACTCACGCCGCGGTCAGCCAGCAACAGCGCCAGAGTGAGCCCGACCGGCCCAGCCCCGACCACCACCACGTCGTACGCCGCCCGCAGGTCAGGCCCAGAGCGCGACGCAATAGCTGACGACACCACCCCGCTCACCCCTTGCACGTTATGCGCATAACGTGCAGAAATTTGGCCCGATCCCGCACGTTATGCGCATAACGTGCATGGGGAGTGGGACGTTCAGTTCTGGAGTTCGGCCCAGACCTGGCGGTCTCGCTCGGCCGTCCAGATCCGCGGCCGCTCGATCCCGGACAGCTCATCCCAGAGTCGGGACACGTTGAACGGCATGCAGTGCTCGAAGATCGGCCAGGAGCCATACTCCTGGACCAAAGCACCGTGGGCGGCAACAAACGCGTCCTTGAGCGTCCCCCCCGAACTCTGCACCGGCGCCACCTGATCGCGCATCGTGGCCAGGAACCGCCGGGTCTGCGCGATCCCGGCCTGCACCTCGTCGCGCCCACGCATGACCCGCCCCCGCCCCCCGATCATGATCTCCGCGTCCAGTGCCGACACCCGGTCCAGGGTCGACGTCATCCAGTCGGCGTGGATCGCATCACCGGTATAGAGCGCGGCCTCGCCCTCGACCAGGTCGCCGGCGAAGCAGATCCGCTCCTCGGGCAACCAGACCACGATGTCGCCTTCGGTGTGCCCGCGCCCCAGGTGCAGCAGCTCGGCCATCCGCCCGCCGCCGAGATTGATCGCGAGTCGCTCGGTGAAGGTCTCGGTCGGATAGGTCAGCCCGGGGATCGTCTCCGCGCCGGCGAACAATCGCGGCATCCGGCCGGCCTCGCTGTCCCAGTCCTGCTGCCCGCGTTCGCGAATCAGGGCAAGGGTGGTCTGGCTGCTCAGGATCCGCTCGGCGCCGAATGCGGCAGCTCCGAGGGCCCGTACGGCGTGATAGTGGGTCAGGACCAGATCGCGGACCGGCAGGTCGCTGACGGTTCGCAGATCGGCCAGCCACTTTCCGGCCATGTACGGCGTGGCGCGGGCCTCCACGCACAACAGCGCATCCCTGCCCGCGATGGCGCCGACGTTCGGATCGCCCTCGCAGGTATACGCCCAGACCCCGTCGGCGAGTTCTTCGAGGGTCGCGGTCTTCTCGGTCAGGTCGGTGCTCGAGGCGAACGGCTTGCTCATGTCGGTCAATCTATTCGCCCCTCCCAGTGCCCCCGCTAGGTTCGGCGGTATGGATTTCGAACCGTCGGACAAGGCTCGCGACTTCGCCGACCGCATGTGGGACTTCATGCGTACCCACGTCCTACCTGCCGAGAAGGTGTACGACGCGTGGCGAGCCGACAACGACGAGCACGAACACCCGCCGGTTCTGGAAGACCTCAAAGCCGAGGCTCGTACGCGCGGCCTGTGGAACCTCTTCCTCCCGTCGGAGTCCGGCCTGACCAACCTCGAGTACGCCTCGATCGCCGAGATCACCGGCTGGTCGCCGCGCCTGGCTCCGGAGGCGATCAACTGCGCGGCTCCGGACACCGGCAACATGGAGACCCTGCACCTGTTCGGTACGCCTGAGCAGAAGCAACGCTGGCTGGAGCCGCTGCTGGCCGGTGAGATCCGGTCCGCCTTTGCGATGACCGAGCCGGCAGTGGCCTCCTCCGATGCCCGCAACATCTCGACGTCGATCCGGCGCGAGGGTGACGAGTACGTGATCAAGGGCCGCAAGTGGTGGATCAGCGGTACGGCCGACGAGCGCTGTCAGATCTTCATCGTCATGGGCAAGACCGACCCGGACGCGGAGAGCTACCGGCAGCAGTCGATGATCCTGGTGCCGCGAGACACGCCTGGCTTCAACATCATCCGGCACCTGCCGGTGTTCGGGTTCCAGGACCAGCACGGGCACTCCGAGATCGTCTTCGACGACGTACGGGTACCGGCCGAGAACATCCTGTCCGGCGAGGGCGACGGGTTCATGATCGCCCAGGCCCGCCTCGGCCCCGGCCGGATCCATCACTGCATGCGCGCGATCGGGATGGCCGAACGCTCCCTTGCCCTCATGGTCGAAAGGGCGAAGTCGCGGGTGGCGTTCGGCCGGCCGCTGTCCGAGCAGGGCACCGTACGCGAGCAGATCGCGCTGTCCCGGATCGAACTCGAGCAGGCCCGGCTGCTGGTGCTCAAGACCGCGGACCTGATCGACAAGCAGGGGGCCAAGGGCGCGCGTACGGAGATCTCGGCGATCAAGGTGGCGATCCCGCGAATGGCGCTGGCCGTGATCGACCGGGCGATCGAGGTCCACGGCGCAAGCGGGGTCAGCAACGACTTCCCGCTGGCCTACTTCTACGCGATGGCCCGCACCCTGCGGATCGTCGACGGCCCGGACGCCGTACACATCCGCTCCGTGGCCCGCGAGGAACTCAACCGGCCCAATCCCAGCCTCGCCGCCCAAGGTTGATCATCGGAACTGAAGGGGGTTAAACACCGAAAGTGGCCCAAAACCCCGGTCAGTTCCGATGATCAACTCCCGAGGGGGCGGTGGGCGGCGACGCAGGCTGACGGGTAAGCAATACGGCCGCTACCAAGAGG
>JACCQS010000049.1 GCA_013814015.1 Geodermatophilaceae bacterium
ACCTCGACCAGAGTGCTAGAATGGCCGTACCAGGTGGCAGCCAGATCGGCAGCTGCCTCAGGCAACCGGCCGCACCGGGCAAGCGGCACCGGTCCATGGGGCCGGCCACGATCGCCGCGGCTCAGGACCTGGCGCAGGATCGTGACGGCGGTACCCGGTGGCAATACCGGGCTCCGCTCGAGATTGACGAATTTGTCGTCCTGGAACTGCGGGGATCCGCTGGCGGCGGCTCGTAACGCCGCCGGCCGGGCCCCGAGGGCCACCGGAAGACCCCAGGCGGCCCGGGTCACCCAGGTGGCAGCCGCGCCCAAGGCGACCGCGCCACCCGTACGAACGATCGTCCTCGCCGGCCCGCTGACAATGCTCACCGCACCAGCGTCCCACTCCGGCGCCGCGCTCAGCCGACCCCCGCGGCCCCGTGATCTTGACGTTGTTGTCACTTCAGCGCTCGGTTGTGCCCTCCCAACCGACAACAACGTCAAGATCACCGCGGAGGGTGGGCGGTCGAGGGCGGAGCCGGGGTGGCTACGGCGGCGGCGCTGGGGGACTATCCACGCGTGGAGACGGCTCTGGTGGGGATCGGATTGGTGCTCGTTGCCGCCAGCCTGCTCTGGGCCGTCGTGCGTTACCGCTCCACGCACGGGTTCTCCAGTACCGAACAGCGGTTGACCTTCGATGCCCTGCACGCCGCCAGCCAGGCCGCCCCGCCGCTGCGACTGGGTCTGACCGAGGCATCGGCTGGCAAGTCGATCCGGTACCTGCGCCAACTCCTGGGTACGCCGGCGCTGGCCATCACCAGCGTGCACGAGGTGCTGGCCTGGGAGGGGATCGGCACGCATCACCGGGACACGATCATGAAGGTGGCCGCCGACTCGCTGGACAGTGCCCGTCCAGCCGTCGCCAAGGCCGACGAGCTGGCCTGCGGTCAGCCGGATTGCCCGATCCGGGGCGCGGTGATCGCCCCGGTGACGTTGGAGGACGGCGTCGCCGGAGCCCTGGTCGCCTTCACCTGGCATGAGCCGGGAGCGGGCCTGGTCCGGGCCACCTTGGAAACCGCGCGTTGGGTCGGCACCCAGCTCGAGCTCGCCGAACTCGACCAATCCCGAGCGCGGGTGGCCCGCGCCGAGATTCGGGCCCTACGCGCTCAGATCAGTCCGCACTTCATCTACAACGCGCTCGGTGCGATCGGCTCGTTCATCCGGACCGATCCGGACCGGGCCCGCGAGCTGTTGCTGGAGTTCGCCGAGTTCACCCGGTACAGCTTCCGTCAGTACGGCGAATTCACGACTCTCGCAGAGGAATTGGGCAACATCGAGCGGTATCTGCTGATCGAGCGGGCACGCTTCGGCGAACGGCTCCAGGTGACTCTCCGGATCGCGCCAGAGGTGCTGCCGGTCGCCGTACCGTTCCTGACTCTGCAGCCACTGGTCGAGAACGCCGTACGCCACGGCTTGGCCGGCAAGCCCGGCATCGGCACGATCTCCATCCAGGCGCAGGACGCCGGCGCCCAGTGCTTGATCACCGTCGAGGATGACGGCGTCGGGATGGATCCGGCCCGGCTGCGGGACCTGACGCCGGAGAACAGCTCGGACGGCCGGGAGCACGTGGGACTGGGCAATGTCGACGATCGATTGCGCTCGGTCTTCGGCGACGACTATGGCCTGGTCGTCGAAACTGCACCCGGCGCCGGTACCAAGGTCAGCCTGCGAATCCCCAAGTTCCACGCCGGCGTACGAGCCGGCTGACAACGTTGGCGGTTTTGACGAAAACCGCCAAGAATTAGGTCGAGGATGCGAGGGTGACGACCATGCGGGTCCTTGCGGTGGACGACGAGCCGCCGGCCCTGGACGAGCTCGCCTTTTTGCTCAGATCACATGCGTCGGTCATCGAGGTGGTCACGGCCAACAACGCCAGCGACGCACTACGCGCCATGCAGGACGGTGGCCCGAACGAGCCCGGTTTCGACGTCGTCCTGCTCGACATCCGGATGCCCGGCCTGGACGGGCTGGAGCTGGCCAAGGTGCTGGTCAACTTCGCCCGTCCGCCGGCCGTGGTGTTCGTGACCGCCCATGACGACCGGGCCGTCGACGCGTACGACCTCGGAGCGGTGGACTACCTGCTCAAGCCCGTGCGGGCCGATCGGCTCGACGAGTCCCTGCGCCGGGTCATGCTGCTCAGAGATGCTGGGTCGAGTGCACCCGAGGACGAGGTGATTCCGGTCGAACTGGCTGGCATCACCACGATGCTGCCGCGTTCGTCGGTGCGCTGGGTGGAGGCCCAAGGTGACTACGCCCGGCTGCACACCATCGACGACAGCCATCTCGTACGCATTCCGCTGTCCACATTGGAGGGTCGCTGGTCAGAGGCCGGCTTCGTCCGGATCCACCGCTCGTATCTCGTTGCGCTGCGGCTGATCACTCAACTCCGGTTGACCCCGAGCGGGTACGTAGTGATCGTCGACGGCCGCGAACTTCCGGTCAGCCGCCGGCACACCCGCGAACTCAAGGATCGCCTCGTCCGGGCCGCCAAGGCCGGCTGGACCCGTTAGCCGAATGGATCCGGTAGAGGCTCGAGAAGGGCAACCTCCGCGTCGGGTCCGGGTCGATCTCGCCGGTCGGGCGGTACGTCGGGCGGCGTACTCCCGCCAGGAACTCGAGGAACAGACCCAGGTCGGTGAGGTGCTGATCCGCGGCCTGGTCCGGGCCCAGCTCGGGCTCGCGCTGAGCCTGGCCGGAGTGGTGATCCTGCTCCTGGGCAGCCTGCCGATCGCCTTTGCGCTATTCCCGGCCCTGTCGGAGGTGTACGTGTTCGGGCTGAGGTTGCCGTGGCTGCTGCTCGGCGTGCTGGCCTATCCGCTGCTGTACGCCGTCGGCCGCCTGCACGTACGCCAGGCGGAGCGGATCGAGGACGACTTCAGCAAGGCAGTCGGGACCGACTCATGAGCGGCAACGAGGCGGGGTCGTGAGCCGAGAGCGAGTGAGCATCGCAGCGAGGAACGGGCAATCGTGAGCGGAAGTCCGTACGCGCTGCCCGCGATCATCGTGGTCACCGTTGCCACCATCGGTATCGGTGCGTACGGCTTGCGCTTCTCTCGTACGACGTCGGACTTCCTGGTCGCCAGCCGCTCGATCAGTCCGGGCTGGAACGCCTCAGCGATCAGCGGTGAATACCTTTCTGCCGCTTCCTTTCTCGGGGTCGCCGGTCTGGTAATGAAGTACGGGGCCGACATGCTGTGGTACCCGGTCGGGTTCGCGGCCGGCTATCTGGCGTTGTTGCTGTTCGTGGCTGCCCCGCTGCGCCGGTCGGGTGCCTTCACGCTTCCCGACTTCGCCGAGGCACGGCTGGGGTCGCGGACCTTGCGCCGATGGTCGGTGTTCTTCGTCGTGGTGATCGGCTGGCTCTATCTCCTGCCGCAGTTGCAGGGCGCGGGTTTGACGTTGCGTACCCTGACCGGTGCCCCGTACTGGGTCGGCGCAGTCGTCGTCGGCGTAGTCGTCACGGTCAATGTGGCCAACGGCGGAATGCGCTCGATCACCTTCGTGCAGGCCTTCCAGTACTGGCTCAAGCTCACCGCGATCGCGATTCCCGCGATCTTCGCGCTCATCGTCTGGCAGTCCGGCGGGTTCGCCGATCTCTCCGGCGCCCAGTCTCCGACCTTCGACGAGCAGACCGAGGTGCGCGTCGACACCGCGGTCACGGTGGTCGTGGCGGAGTCGTTGACCCTGTCCGCCGATGGGAATGTCGATGGAGGCGACATCGACGGGCCAGCCACGTGGGGCGCCGGGGAGCACCAGATCGCAGCTGGCACGGTGCTGGTCTTCCCGGATGGCGCTGCGGTCCCGCACGTCAGCGGATTGCCCGCGCTGTCCGGCCAGACCTGGGCAACGCCGCTGGGCAGTGGAGGCGCCAGCCCGGACCATCCGATCTTCGCGACGTACTCGCTGATCCTGGCGACTTTCCTGGGCACAATGGGCCTGCCGCACGTGCTGGTCCGCTTCTACACGAACCCGGACGGCCGGGCGGCGCGTCGTACGACGCTGATCGTGTTGGCTCTGCTCGGAGTCTTCTACCTCTTTCCGACCTTGTACGGGGCGCTCGGCCGGCTCTATACCCCGCAGTTGCTGATCACCGGTCAGACCGACGCCGTGGTGTTGTTGCTTCCCGGCGCGGCAATCGGTGGGCTGCTCGGCCAGCTCCTCGGAGCGCTGGTCGCCGCTGGCGCGTTCGCGGCGTTCCTGTCGACCGCGTCGGGGCTGCTGGTCTCGGTGTCCGGCGTGCTGTCCACCGACGTCATGGGCAGGGGCACAGTGCGGGACTTCCGGCGCGCGGCAACCGTGGCCGGCGTGGTGCCGCTGGTCGTCGCGGCCCAGATCGACCGGCTGGACGTGTCCCAGGTGGTCGGTCTGGCCTTCGCGGTGGCCGCGTCGACGTTCTGTCCATTGCTGGTGCTGGGGATCTGGTGGCGCGGGCTCACCGACATCGGTGCGCTGGCCGGAGTGCTGGCTGGAGGCGCGTTGTCTCTGTCGGCGGTGCTGATCACCGTTCTCGGTGGTGAGCTCGATGGCTGGCCGGGTGTTCTGTTGGCCCAACCGGCGGCCTGGACGGTTCCGGTGGCCTTCGCGGTGATGGTCGTGGTCTCCAGGGCCACCGCCTCGCGAGTTCCACCGAACATCGGCCGCACGATGCTGCTCCTGCATGCCCCGGAATCCCTGGGCCTGGGCCGAGGCACACCCGACTGACCGTCGCCGAAAGGTCTGACTGAATCGGTCCGATAGCAGCGCGCACCGTCGGGTAGCCGATGCCGAACTCCTCGGACCAACGCCGACCGCTCGTCGTACCGGCGGGCCCGTCCGGCGAAGAGCATCGCCCTCTTGGCGCGCCGTAGGACCGACCGCATGCGTCGCACGGGCGCGGTCTCTACCGTGACCGCCATCACCCGGTCGGGCGGTCGACCGGGTCCTTGCCTCTGGAGCGTCCCTGGTGACCGAGCAAGCAGAGCGTCTGACGCTCACCCCCGAGCAGTATGTGGAGGCGCAGAACTCCCCTGAGTTCACCGAGTTGCGGCGCCGGTTCCGGCGATTCGCGTTCCCGATGACCGTCGTCTTCCTGAGCTGGTACCTGCTCTACGTCCTGCTCTCGACCTACGCATCGGACTTCATGAGCACGGAGGTCTTCGGCAACGTGAACCTCGGGATCGTCCTGGGACTGCTGCAGTTCGTGTCGACGTTCCTGATCACCACGTTGTACGTACGGCACGCCAACAAGAACACCGACCCGATCGCGGACAAGATCCGCGACGAGCTGGAAGGCGGCCAGAATGCCTGAGCGCGCCCTGCTCGCCGTGGAATCAACCGAAACGGTCGGCGAGCCGATCGTCAACATCTCGATCTTCCTGGCCTTCGTGGTCCTGACGCTGTACATCACCTTCCGAGCCAGCCGCAACAACAAGACCGC
>JACCQS010000050.1 GCA_013814015.1 Geodermatophilaceae bacterium
CGGCTCCCAGCGCCGCAGCCACTGACGGCAATTCGCTGCGCAGCGCCTTCGCCGTCGAGACGAGTTTGGCGGCTTCGTGCGGGGCGATCCGATGCGCCGACCGCAGCCAGGCCCGGGTCGAGGAACAGCCCCGCCGGTTGGCCAGACCGCGGACATCGACCTCAGCGATCGCATCGAGCAGCAGCGCGTTCACCTGCGCCCGCAATGCCACGAGTTCCCGCACTTCATCAAGCAGATCGCGGTCCGGCTGGGACCAGGTTGCGCGGTCCAGTGCCTGCGACAACGCGGTCCGGGCGGCGGACACCGAGCCGCGGTCCGCGACAGCCCGAGCCTGTGCCGGGTATGGAGCCGGTGCGGCCAGGGTGGCGGTCATGGGAATAACGGTAGTGCGCGGGTCTGACATTCTCGGGGCCTGATTCGGCTGCCCCGCAATCTTTTTCGGGAATCTTTGACCACTCTTGTCACACCGCCCTCATTCGAGAACCGTTGTGTTGAGGAGGTCGTGCGATCACCACCCTGACGACGTGGGACGACTGGCGACCAGACCCACAGGCCGACGACGCAACTCGATCGAGCCCCCGGGCTCCAGGCCGTGCGCCGATACTGCGAATGGCTCACCACAAATGGCCACGCCGACATCCTGACAGCCACAGGATCATCATTCTCGACGTTCAATCGGCTGCTGCGCAATCTTTCTCGGAACATGTCGGCGGCAGGCGAGCCGCTCACGACTGCGAATACCGCGGCCAGTGATCGGCCGCAGATCAGTCGACGAGGTCGCACAGGAAGGCTTCGGGCTCCCCCAGGAAGGCGCGCCAGTTCTGGACCAGGTCAAGCTCAGACCAGGTGGCAGTGCGCATGCCCAGACTCCGATCTCGAGGATGTCGGCGCCGGGGAGGGCGGCGAGCAGGGCTGAGTGGGCCCCGGTGAATCTGTCCCGGATCAACTCCAGGAACGACTCACCATGTGACAGCTCGTGGAAGACCGCCTCAGGGCTGCGAGCGGGATTGTCCTCCAGGTAGCTGAAGAAGCCGTGCATCGTCTCGGCCCGCAAGAAGTATCCCCAGCGGGTCGACCCGGGGTTGCGACTCAAAGTGAGCAAGTCCCAAAGTCCCGATTCGCTCGAGCGGGTGGAGTGCCGGGCGCCGGTAGACCCGCCCTCGGCTGAAAGTCCGTACGACAAGGCGATGGCCTCGATCAGAGTTGACTTGCCGGAGCCGTTCTCGCCCACCAGCACGGTGGCCGGTCCCAACTCCAAGCCGTCGCGCAGTAACTGGGCCACCGCGGGGACGTTCGCCGGAAAGCTGCCCGGATCGGCAGCCGCGTCCGGAGCAGCCGTCACCCTGCGGATCGGCCACCGAGCCGCACGCATCAGCAACCGCCTCGGGCAGCGTCGGCCGGAATCCTCACGGCCGTACCCTGCCAAACGATGACGACATTCCTTGCCCGCCGGCACCGATGAGACTGGTCTTTGCCGGCACGCCAGACCCGGCGCTGCCGGCGCTGAACGCAATCGCCGAGTCCGACCACGACTTGATCGCAGTGGTGACCCGACCGGACGCGCGCCGCGGCCGGGGTCGGCATACCGAGACGTCCCCGGTAGCCGTGCGCGCCGAAGAGCTGGGTATCGACGTCCTGCGCCCCGTACGGCCCAAGGATCCGGAATTTCTCGAAGCCCTGGCATCCCTAGCGCCGGATGCCTGCCCGGTCGTGGCCTACGGCGCGCTCATCCCGACCGATGCACTGGCGATCCCGCCGCATGGTTGGATCAATCTCCATTTCTCCCTGCTTCCTGCCTGGCGGGGCGCCGCGCCGGTACAGCGCGCGATCATGGCCGGAGACGATGTGACCGGAGCCAGCACGTTTCGGCTGGAAGAGGGTCTGGATACCGGCCCGGTGTACGGCGTCCTCACCGAGCCGATCGGCTCGCGAGACACGGCGGGTGATCTTCTCGAACGACTGGCGCAGGCCGGTGCGCGGCTGCTGGTAGAGACCCTGGACGGGATCGAGGCCGAGGTGCTGCGGCCGCGTCCGCAGCCTGCTGACGGGGTCAGCCTGGCCCCGCGACTGTCCACAGAGGACGGTCACGTGGACTGGCGCCTTCCGGCGGCGATCATCGACCGGCGCATCCGCGGCTGTACGCCCTCGCCGGGCGCCTGGACGCTGCTGAACAACGAGCGCCTGGGTCTAGGGCCGGTCCGACTGGCCGTTACCGGTCCTTACACAGCAGCCCCGCTCGGGCCGGGTGAACTCAGTATCGGCAAGCACAATGTCCTTGTCGGGACGGCCAGCGCACCGGTGGAGCTGGGCGAGGTCCGAGCTCCCGGCCGGCGGCCGATGCCGGCCTCGGACTGGGGCCGCGGGGCGCGACCCACACCTGGTCAACGGTTGGGCTGAGACCAGATGCCTGCACGCGATCGCGGCCGGAACGCGAACCGCCGGCCACCGCAACGCCGCCCGACACCGCCACGCCGCACCCCTGATCCAGCCCGCCGGGTCGCCTTCGACCTGCTGGCCGCAATCCGGGAGCGCGGCGCGTACGCGAACCTCACCCTGCCGGGACTTCTCGACCAGGCCGGCCTGGATGAGCGTGACGCGGCGTTGGCCACCGAACTCGGGTACGGCACGGTCCGATGGCAGGGCACCCTCGACGCGATCCTGGCTCGATGCGTGGACCGGCCTCCGGCCGACCTGGACCCGCCGGTCCTGGACGTCCTGCGGCTGGGCGCCTATCAGATCCTGCACACCAGGATCCCGGCGTACGCTGCGGTGGCGGCGACAGTCAACCTGGCTGGTTCGGTCGTCGGCGAGGGGCCGGCCCGGCTGGTGAATGCAGTCCTGAGGAAGGTCAACAAGCGCGGTCTGGACGCCTGGATCGCCGAACTTGCTCCGCCGGGAAGTCCGGACGGGATCGGCGAGGGCACCGAACCGAACCTGGCCGAGCTCGCCCTTCGACACGCGCATCCGGAATGGATCGTTCGCGCCCTCGCCGATGCACTTGGCCCGGACGTGGCCGAACTCGGCGAGGCGCTGGCCGCAAACAACGAGCGCCCGATCGTGCACCTGGTCGCCCGTCGGGTAGCCCGCGACGAACTCGTGAGCCAGGTCAGCGGGGAACCCGGCCCCTGGTCGCGGTACGCCGTGCGTATCCCGAGCGGGGGCTCACCGCACTCCTTCGCCGAGATCCGGGACGGTCGCGCCGGCGTACAGGACGAGGGCAGCCAGTTGATGGCCCTCGCCCTGGCCCGGGCGCCGCTCGATGACCTAGCGCCGATCGCCGGCGCAGCCCAGCCCGACGACGCAGCCCAACCGGAGGACGCAGCCCAACCGGAGGACGCAGCCCAACCCGAGGACGCAGTGCCGACCACATGGTGGTTGGACCTGTGTGCCGGTCCGGGGGGCAAGGCAGCGCTGTTGGCGGTTCTTGCGCCCGGGAGCGTACGAATCCTGGCCGCGGACCGAGCTCCGCATAGGGCGCACTTAGTAGCGCAGGCAACCAGCGGACAGCAGGTGACGGTCCTCTGCGCCGATGGCCTGGTCGCCCCCTGGCGCGAGGGGTTTGCAGACCGCGTGCTGGTCGATGCGCCGTGCTCGGGGCTCGGCGCGCTACGCCGACGGCCCGACGCGCGGTGGCGACGCAGTCAGCAGGACGTGACCGACCTCGCAGAGCTGCAACGCGGCCTACTGTCCGCGGCCGTGACCGCGGCTCGGTCCGGCGGAGTGGTCGGCTACGTCACGTGCTCGCCGCATCCGGCTGAGACCGTCGAGATCGTGGAGTGGACGTTGTCCCGCGGCGGCGTGACCCTGCTCGATGCCAGGGCTGCGCTCCCGGACATGCCGTCGCTGGGCGCGGGTCCGTTCGTTCAGTTGTGGCCCCATCGGCACGGGACGGATGCGATGTTCCTGGCGCTACTCCGGGTCGACTGAATCGTCACACGCACGCTCACACGGTGGGGCCGCATAGTCCATGTCGTCGGCCCTTGCTGCGGCCGACCTACCACATGGATGGAGGACGAAATGCCGCTAGTCAACGTGAAGCTCATCGAAGGGGTGTTCACAGAAACGCAGAAGGCCGAAATGATCAGGTCCCTGACCGAAGCGATGGTCGCGATCGAGGGCGAGAACATGCGCTCGGTCACGTGGGTCGTGCTGGAGGACGTCAAGAGCGGTGAGTGGGGGATCGGCGGAAACCCGCTGACCACCGCCGACGTCAAGGCCCTGGCGGCGGGCGCGCTGGTCGGCTGATCGCGGTGCGGCGGCCGTCCGATCCCTTGGCCGGCCGCCTTCTGCAATGACCACCAGTCGTCGTCCTGGTCGGCTCGGCTGTTCCGGAGACCCGCGTTGAGCGAGGATCTCGCTGAGGGGTGAGTTCATGTTGACGATCCGGCTACTGGGACCTCCGGTCATCGAGCGTGATGGTGTGCCGGTTCGTTCGCCCCGCGGCCGGAAGGCGTGGGCTCTGCTCAGCTACGTTCTGCTTGCCGAACGGCCGCCCGGCCGAAAGCACTTGGCCGAGATGCTGTTCAGCGAAGCAGATGACCCGTTGGGAGCGCTGCGCTGGTCGCTGGCCGAGTTGCGGCGGGCCCTTGGCATACCGAACATTCTCGGCGGTGACCCCGTCGCTGCGAGGCTCGGCGCTGATGCAGTGGTCGATGTCCAGCTGCTCACCTCCGAGTACGCCGGCACGACACCGCTGCTGGACGTGGGCGGCGAGCTGCTCGAAGGCGTGTACCTGACATCGAGCCCCGAGTTCGAGTCCTGGTTGTTGGTCGAGCGGCACCGCGTCTCGGCCAGGGTCGAGGCGCGGCTGCGTGAAGCGGCCGTCGGGCTGCTGGCAGCCGGACGTGCAGGTGAGGCGGTCGCGTACGCCTCGCGCGCAGTGGCGCGCAACCCGTTCGAGGAGGGTAATCACGAGCTGTTGGTGCGAAGTCTGGCGATGACCGGTGATCCGACTGCGGCGCTGCGCCAGGTTGCGGTCTGCGAGGACATGCTGCGTCGCGAACTCGGCATCGAAGCCTCCGCGGCCCTTCGGGAGGCGGCGACCACCGGCGGCGGTTCCCCGAGGATCGCGCCGATGAGCGGTCGAGCGGCGGCCTCGAGCCAGCTCGAAGCGGGCCGGGCAGCCATCGCCGCCGGAGCAGTCGACGCCGGCCTGCAGTGCCTGCGCAGGGCTGTGGCAGAAGCGGTCCACTGCCGGGATGCCGCCTTGCACGGTCGAGCGTTGACCGCCCTGGGAGGTGCATTGATCCACGCAGCTCGCGGTCGGGACGAGGAGGGCGCGGTGGTACTGCACGAGGCAATACTGCTGACCACGCGGACGGGCGACCGCGCCACCGCGGTCACCGCCCACCGGGAACTGGGGTTCGTCGAATTGCAGGCGGGGCGGCGGATGACCGCGGATGCCTGGCTGACGAAGGCTCAGGCCCTGGCCGAGACCGACGAGGAGCTAGCCGCCGTCCACGGGGTTCGCGGAATGAACGCCTCCGATCGTGGCGACTACCCGGCCGCCTTTCAGCACCTCGACGAGTCGGTGGAGCGAGCCCGTCGCTGCGCCGATTCCCGGCAGCAGGCGTGGTCCTTGTCGATTCTGGCCCGTGCACACCTGCTGCGTGGGGAGCGGAGCCAGGCCGCGGCTGCGCTGGCAGGCTCCTTGGAGCTGGTTCACGAACAGCGATGGATGGCGTTCCTGCCGTGGCCACAGACCCTTCAGGCTGAACTCGATCTGTGCGCCGGCGAGCTCGACGTCGCCGCCGATGGGCTCGAAAGAGCATGGGCGCTGGCCTGTCAGCTGAACGACCCGTGTTGGGAGGGCATGGCGGCGCGTGGCCTCGGCCTGCTCAACGCTGGCCGGGGTGATCGCGCCGCGGCCATGAACTGGCTCGTCGAGGCGGCGTTTCGGTCCAATCGGGTACCCGACCGCTATCAATGGGTGCACGCCTATGTGCTGGACGCGGTGATCACGACCGCGCTGGACCACGACGATACGGACCGGGCTCGGCCGCTCGTCACGAGCCTGGGTTCGCTGGCTGCGCGCTGTGACATGCGCGAGCTCGTTGTGCGTGCCCACTTGCATCGATCTCGCCTCGGCGATCAGACCGCCCTGGCGTCGGCTCGGCTCCTCGGCGCGAACATCGACAATCCCGTTCTGACCCACATGCTCTCGGCTTCCTGACCGGCGCCGCTCCCAGATCCACAAGGAAGGAAGGAAGGAAGGAAGGCCGCATGACGATCGAACAGCTGGACTGGCACGGCGTTGACGAGGGCTGGGGCCGCAGGGCGGTCGACTTCGCGACTCTGAGCGAGCCGGCCAACTGCCGCGAGTATGTCGCTGTTCAGCACCGGCTCGCGGTCAGCGCTCCCGACCGGCTGCTCGATGTGGCGTGCGGCTCAGGGCTGGCCGTCGAGCTGGCCCGGGTCCGGGGAGCCGAATGCGCGGGAATCGACGCATCCGGTCGTCTCGTGGCTGTGGCGCGGGACCGCAACCCTGGCGCCGACATCCGGGTGGGCGACATGAACGCCCTTCCCTGGGCCGACGCGAGCTTCGACGTCGCGACCAGTTTCCGAGGAATCTGGGCCACGACACCGGTAGCCGTGAGCGAGATCCATCGAGTTCTCGTGCCGGGCGGCCGAGTCGGTCTCACCGTGTGGGGTCACCTCAAGAAATCTCCCGGGGCCTGGGCGTTGGCCCCCTTCAAGATGGCCACCTCGGCGACGCTGGAGAACCAGGCAGCCATGGTCTCACTCGGTCGGCCCGGAGTCGGTGAGGATCTCTTGGCTCGCTTCGGTTTCGAGGACATCGAACGAGTCGACGTGCCGTTCGTGTGGGAGTTCGCCGATCCACAGATGTTCGCCCGAGCCCTTGCCTCCACCGGACCCGCGTACGAGGCGATTCAGAACGTCGGCGAGGCGGCCTTCCTCGAGACGGCGACCCGGCAGGCCGGCCAGCTCGTACGGGACGGGCTGCCGCTGCGAGCCGCGATAGCGGTGGTCGGATTTCTCGCGCGCAAACCTGATCGCGGCGGCCGGCGTCGTGAGACATGAACGAAGGGATCGAGATATGAGCGGAATTGGCTTTCTCGGCGTTCCGGAACTCAGCCTCCAGGGGCAGCGTCTCTTCGACGACGACATCGCCGAGGTGGGCTACGTGATGAACGCGTCCAGATTGTGGGCATATCAGCCGGGGACCCTCAATGGGCTCTTCGACCTGATGCGGGACG
>JACCQS010000072.1 GCA_013814015.1 Geodermatophilaceae bacterium
CGGCTGGTTCCAGCGCCCGGCCCGTACCAGCGTCGGGTGGTATTCCACCGCACGCTGATTGGCCAGCCACAGCAACGTCGGCCGGTCGTTGCACAGCGCGTACGAGACCTCTCGTTTCGACGCCTCCGCCCAGACTTCGACGGTCCGTACCCAGGGCGGGGTGTACTTGGGAACGTTCTTCTGCATGAACGGCGGCCGACCCCGCAACACCCGCACCACTGACAGCGGCCGATCGGCTAGGACCCCGATGATCTGGCCGGAGACGGCGTCCAGGTAGTCGAGCAGATCCCGCTTGGTCGCCTCGGCGGCGTCGAACAGCGGTTCGTCCAGGTTGGTCAGGGCCACCCCGTCGCGCGACTCGCCGCCGGTCATCGGACCACCGTCCCATCATCTCCCCAGCGATGCTCTGGCTACTCGAAGACTACCGACGGTAGTATCGCGGTATGAAGGTGAGTGTGAGCCTGCCGCCCGATGACGTCGCCTTTTTGGACAACTACGCGCAGACCCAGGGGTACGACTCGCGCTCTGCCGTCGTACACAAGGCTGTCTCGTTGCTGCGGGGCGGTGAGCTCACCGAAGCCTACGAGGACGCCTGGGAGACCTGGGCGTCGTCGGAGGACGGCACGGCTTGGGACACCGTTACCGCCGATGGTCTCGAGAACTGATGCGACGCGGTGAGATCCGCTTCGTCGATCTCGATCCGGTCCACGGGTCCGAGGCAGGCAACAATCGGCCAGTGGTGGTGGTGAGTAACGACATCGCCAACGCGACGGCGAAGCGTCTGGGGCGCGGTGTCGTCACCGTCGTCCCAGTCACGTCGAACGTGGATCGGGTCTACCCCTTCCAAGTGCTGCTCCCGGCCACGGCCACCGGACTACCGCGGGACTCCAAGGCTCAAGCCGAGCAGGTCCGTTCCGTCGCTGTCGAACGTGTCGGAAAGCGCCGCGGCATAGTGCCCCCTCAACTCCTTCGTGACCTGGACGAAGCGCTGCGCGTTCATCTCGCTCTGTAGTCCGGTCGGCAGGATGGGCGGCATGAATCCGTACTCGGCGCTGTCCCATCTGGAGTGCTCCCGGTGCCGGCGCAGCTACGACGCCGCCGTGCCACAGGGGTTGTGCCAGGGCTGTTCGGCGCCGCTGCTCGCCCGGTACGACCTGTCCAGGGTCACCGTCAGCCGAGACGATGTGGCGAACCGGCCCCCGGACCTGTGGCGATGTCACGAGCTGCTGCCGGTCTCGGCGCCCGAACATGTGGTCAGCCTGGGCGGGGGCATGACGCCCGTACTGCCGCTGCCTCGGCTGGGCGCCGAACTCGGGCTCTCCCGACTGCTGGTCAAGGACGAGGGACTGCTCCCCACCGGCAGTTTCAAGGCGCGTGGTGCCGCCGTCGGGGTCTCCCGGGCCCGCGAGCTCGGCGTGACCGGATTGGCCATGCCCACGAACGGGAATGCCGGTGCCGCCTGGTCTGCCTACGCAGCGCGGGCCGGTCTGCGGATGGTCGTCGCGATGCCGGTGGACGCGCCACCCGTGGCCCGGGCCGAGATCGTCGCGACCGGCGCCGAACTGCGGCTCGTGGACGGGCGGATCTCCGACGCGGGCCACCTCGTCAAACACCTTGTCGCCGAAGACCCTTCGCTCACCGACGTAGCAACCCTGAAGGAGCCGTACCGGATCGAGGGCAAGAAGACGATCGGATTCGAGCTTGCCGAACAACTCGGCTGGCGGATGCCCGACGTTCTCATCTACCCGACCGGTGGCGGAGTCGGCCTGATCGGCATCCACAAGGCGCTGACCGAGTTGCTCGAGCTCGGCTGGCTGACCGGGCCGCTGCCGCGCTTGGTCTGCGTGCAGTCCACCGGCTGCGCACCGATCGTGCGCGCGTTCGAAACCGGTCAACGCGAGTCGGAGCCGTGGGTCGACGCGCACACCGTCGCGTACGGCATCACCGTCCCCAAGGCACTCGGCGACTTCCTGGTCCTGGACGCGCTGCGCGAGACGGGCGGGATTGCCATCGCGGTCGACGACGCGGACCTGCTGGCAGATCTACGGCTCGCCGGAGGTCTCGAGGGGCTGGTTCTTCTGCCCGGAAGGGGCAGCGACGATCACGGCCGCCCGGCTCCTTCGGGCAAGCGGTTGGTTGGGCGCCGACGAGGAGACCTTGCTGCTCAACACCGGCGCCGGGCTGATCTACCCCGACTCGGTCGAGTTGAGCGCGCGGTTGGAAGACCTTCCGCACTAACTGGTCATGTTCCGCAGGTGCGACGAGCGGCAAGTGACCAGTTAGTGGAGGTCGGCGGCGTCGGCGCTCAGCTCTGGGCGAGCATGCCGCGCAACACCCGAACGGCGACGACCAGCGTGGCCAGATCCTGGGCGTCCCCGCTGCCGATGTCACCGAGCATGGCGACGGCGCGACGCTGTGAGTCCGCGGTACGCGTCTTCCAGTCCTCGAACCTGGCCTTGGCGTCATCACCGGCGACACCGCACTGCAGGACGTCGGCAGTGAGCTCCGCGTGCAGGGCATTGAAGTCGTCCCGGAGGGTGGCTCGGGCAATCGCCTGCCAGCGACCGCCCCGGGGTAGGGCGATGATCCGTTCCAACATCGCGGACAGGGCGAGTTCCTCGGCCAGGAAGTGATAGACCTCGCCGACCTCACGCAGGGTGTGCCGGTGCTCGGTCGCCACCTTGACGATGTCCAGTGCAGCAATCGCTTTGGGGAATGTGGCGATCCGAGCGGCCTCTTCGGCCGGCACCCCGGCCGACTCCAGCTCGGTACGCCGATCGCTGTAGTCCTGAACGTCGCTCCCCCCCATCTGCTCAGGGAGCATGGCGATCACCGCTGACGCGCCCTCGCGATATCGGGACACCTCCTCGCCGATGTCGACCGGCTGGGCGGCGTGCAGCAGCAGCCAGCGGGTCGAGCGTTCGGCAAGCCGAGTGGCCTCCAACCGCATCGTGGCCTGGACCGAGGCAGGTACGACGTTGTCCAGTTCGGCTGCCTGGGCCCAGACTTCCTGCACACCGAAGATCGCACAGGACGCGACATGGGCACGAACCAGGTCATCGAGAGCGGCGCCGGACTCCTCCTGGAGCCGGAAGACCCCGGTGATCCCGGCGATGTTCACCGTCGAGTTGACCAGTCCGGTCGTCACGATCTCACGGCGCAGCGGGTGGGCGTCCATCTGCTTGCGATAGCCCTCCCGCAGTCGGGTCGGGAAATAGTCGTAGAGGATCTGATGCACGGCCGGGTCATCGGGAAGCTCGGAGTCGACCAGCACATCCGCGAGCTCGATCTTGCTGTAGGCCAACAGCACTGACAGTTCCGGTCCAGTCAGCCCTACGCTGTCACGAAAGCGCTCGGACAGGACGCGGTCGTTCGGCAGGAACTCGATGGTGCGGTTCAGCCTGCCCTGGCGGACCAGGTGGCGCATGTAGCGCTGATCGACGTCGAGCATCTGCGCTGCGTAGATCGCCTCGTTGGCCAGTGCCGCGTTCTGGTTGTAGTTGTCGGCCAGGACCAGCGCGCCTACCTCATCGGTCATCTCGGCGAGCAGTGCGCTGCGTTCGGCGTCGTCGATCAGACCGTCATCTCTTACCCGGTTGAGCAGGATCTTGATGTTGACCTCATGGTCGGAGGTGTCCACGCCGGCCGAGTTGTCGATCGCGTCGGTGTTGATCCGCCCGCCGGCCAGCGCGTACTCGATCCGACCCAATTGCGTACAGCCCAGATTGCCACCCTCCCCGACCACCTTGCAGCGCAACGCCGATCCGTCGACCCGGATCGCATCGTTGGCGCGGTCGCCGACGTCGAGGTGGTTCTCGGTGGAGGCTTTGACGTAGGTACCGATGCCGCCATTCCAGAGCAGATCCGCCGGGGCGAGCAGGATCGCCTTCATCAGCTCGGCAGGGGTCATGGAGTCGGCCACCCCGCTTGCGCCGCCCTCACCTGGCTG
>JACCQS010000089.1 GCA_013814015.1 Geodermatophilaceae bacterium
TCCTCGAACGTCTCCCGTACGGCCGCACACACCAGCTCCCGGGCCAGCGGCTCGGCACAGTGGAAGCTCGCCGCCCATTGCGCAGGGACGGGCCCGGTCCAGGACAAATCGGCTTCAGCGTCCCGAACATCCACTCCGCCACCGGGATAGGCGGTCATTCCGCCCGCGAAAGGCATCCCACGGACGCGCCGAAGCAAGTAGACCTCCACGCCGTCGGGGCTGTCCCGCAGTAGCAGCACGGTGGCTGCCTGCCGTGGAACCACTGGGGTGGGTGGCACTGTCAGGCACGGACTCCCGGCTGACCTGGGCCGGCCAACCGGATCGTCGGCCCGGCGGCGCCGATCTCGGCGATGACCTCGACCTCGACCGGGGCGCCGAGCGGCAACTCGGCCACGCCTACCGCGCTACGGGCATGCACCCCGGCGTCGCCGAAGACCTCACCCAACAGTTCACTCGCCCCGTTGATCACTCCGGGTTGACCCGTGAAACCCGGTGCGCTGGCCACGAATCCGACCACCTTCACGATTCGGGTGATCGCGTCGAGGCCGACCAGAGCGTCGATCGCGGCGAGCGCGTTCAACGCGCACTGGCGAGCATCCACGGCTGCGTCCTGTGCGCTGACCTCGCCACCGACCTTCCCGGTTCGAGGCAACGCGCCGTCGACGAGCGGCAGCTGACCGGAGGTATAGACCAGCGGGCCGGTCTGCACAGCCGGAACGTAGGCAGCCACCGGAGCCGCCACCGCCGGCAACGTGAGGCCCAGCTCGGCCAGGCGCTGCTTCGCGGTCACGACCCGGCCAGGGGTCGCTTCAGATAGGCGACCAGTTGCTCGGGGTTGGCACCCGGGACGACGGTGACCAGTTCCCAGCCGTCCTCCCCCCAGGTGTCGAGGATCTGCTTCGTCACGTGGACGAGCAACGGCACCGTGGCGTACTCCCATTTCTGCATGCCCGGACGCTAGCGCAGCACGTCGCGGGCCCGCCGAACACGGGGTGCGGAAGGTGAATCCAGTCACCACGGCGGGCAGGCCGATCGCAGCCTGCCTACCCTGAAGTCATGCCCACCTCGCCTGCTTGGCCGGCGGCCCGACTGCATGTCGTGACCGGCAAGGGTGGCACGGGCAAGACAACGGTGGCCGCGGCGCTGGCTCTGGCCCTGGCTCACGGCGGGCGACGGGTGCTGCTCGTCGAGGTGGAAGAACGACAGGGCATCGCGCAGTTGTTCGACACCCCACCGCTGCCCTACGAGGAACGACGGGTCGCAGTCGCGCAGGGCGGCGGTGAGGTCCGTGCACTGGCCATCGACGTCGAGGCCGCGCTGCTGGAATACCTCGAGATGTTCTACAACCTCAAGCGCGCCGGACGTGCGTTACGCCGGATGGGTGCGGTCGACTTCGCCACCGCGATCGCGCCGGGACTTCGTGACGTCCTGCTGACCGGCAAGATCAAGGAGGCAGTGACCCGGCAGGTGAAGGGCGCCCGCGCGTACGACGCGGTGGTCGTGGATGCACCGCCCACCGGTCGGATCGCCCGGTTCCTCGCGGTGACCGAGCACGTGGCCGGACTGGCCAAGGGCGGACCGATCAAGACCCAGAGCGACGGAGTCATGGCGGTCCTGCGCTCCTCCCAGACCGCGATCCACATCGTCACCGTGCTCGAGGACATGCCGGTCCAGGAGACCGCGGACGCGATCGCGGAGCTGCGTCGGATCGGCCTGCCGGTGGGCTCGATTCTCGTGAACATGGCCCGGCAACCGCTGCTTCCGCTGAATGCGATGGCCAGAGCAGCGACCGGTCGCCTCGACTCGACCGCAATTGCGGCCAGCCTGAGCCACGCTGGACTGGACGGCGAGTCGCTGGCTGGGCCGTTGCTGCTCGAAGCAGCCGATCACGCTCAGGGGTGGCAGGCGCAGCTCGCCTGCCGGGCCAGGCTCAAGGAACTGAACCGGCTGACCTACGAACTGCCCGAGTTGCAGGGGCCGATCGACACCGGCTCGCTGTACGAACTGGCTGACGTACTGACCCGGGCCGGTATCCGATGACCGCCGGTAGCTCGCCTCCTCTGGACCTGGCCGCGCTGATCGCCGATCCGGACACCCGGATCATCGTGTGCTGTGGCGCCGGCGGCGTCGGCAAGACCACGATGTCGGCGGCGCTCGCGCTGGCCGCTGCACAAGCCGGACGTCAGGTCGTCGTGATGACCATCGATCCAGCGCGGCGACTCGCCCAGTCCCTGGGCCTCGAGCGCCTCGACAACACTCCGCGCGACGTTCCAGCAGCGGCCGAGTTGACCGCGGCAAGCGGTGGTCATCTACAGGCGATGATGCTGGACATGAAACGCACCTTCGACGAGATCGTCGAGGCGCACTCGGAACCGGCTAGGGCCCGGCAGATACTGGAAAATCCGTTCTATCAAGCGCTTTCGTCCTCATTTGCCGGCACGCAGGAATACATGGCCATGGAGAAGCTGGGCCAGTTGCGGGAGACCGGCAACTGGGACCTGATCGTCGTCGACACCCCACCGTCGCGCTCTGCTCTGGACTTCCTCGACGCCCCGCACCGGATGAGCCGCTTCCTCGACGGAACCATGATCCGGTTGCTGTCCGCACCCGGCCGGGCGGGCGGGCGGGTCTACCTCAAGGTGGTCGGGGCCGGCTTGGCCATCTTCGGCCGGATCATCAACAAAATCCTGGGGGGCCAGCTGCTCAAGGACGTCTCGCACTTCGTCGGGGCACTCGACACAATGTTCGGCGGTTTCCGGCAACGGGCCCAGGCGACCTATGACCTGCTCCGCCAGCCCGGGACCGCATTCCTGGTCGTGGCGGCACCAGAGCCCGATGCCCTGCGCGAGGCCTCCTACTTCGTGGACCGGCTGTCCAGCGACCAGATGCCCCTGGCGGGGCTGGTCCTCAACCGGGTGCACCCGAGCACGGCTCCTGGCCTTTCGGCCGGCCGTGCCGAGGGTGCGGCCGAGAATCTCTCCCCGGGCAACAGCCGCAACGATGTGCTGGCCGCTTCCCTGCTACTGGTGCATGCGCAGCGGTCACGGACCGACGCACAGGAGCAGCGGCTGGCCCGGCGCTTCGCCAGTGCTCACCCGGACGTGGCCCTCCGTTCGGTGCCGGCCGCCGCCCAGGACGTGCATGACCTCGATGCACTTCGCCAGATCGGTGCCCACCTCACCACGCCCGTTCCGCCCCTACGAAAGACGAAGACACGCGCGAAACGCGCCTCTGTCCGCCCGACTGCGTAAACTCTCCCGCGATGTCGGAATCAACCAGGCGCCGTCTCGGTGCCGCAGGTCAACTGGTCCTTGCTGTCGTGCTGGCCGGCGCGGTGCTGGCGGGGCTGATGCTGCCGTGGGTCGGCGGCCCCGGCATCGCCGCCCGCAACGCGATGACACTGCTCGAGCAGGTGCCCGAGGAACTCTCCGACGAACCACCCGCCGGGATGACGACTGTCCTGGCCTCCGACGGAGCAACACCTCTGACCTATTTTTATGACTTCTTCCGGGTTCCGGTGACCATCGATCAGATTCCGGAGGTCATGCAGCGGGCGATCGTGGCAACCGAGGACGTCCGGTTCTATCAGCACAACGGCCTGGACGTTCAGGGCGTGCTCCGAGCATTGGTCACCAACGTGGCGGCCGGCGAGGTTCAGGAGGGCGCCTCGACGATCACCCAGCAACTGGTCAAGTTGACCCTGCAGGAGTCCGCTGAAACGTCAGAGGAGGCGCTGGCCGCGACCGAGCAGAGCATGGCCCGCAAGCTGCGCGAGGCCCGGCTCGCCCTGGCCATCGAGGAGGAGCTCAGCAAGGACGAGATTCTCACCCGCTACCTGAACATCGCCTATTTCGGCCAGCGCGCCTACGGCATCAATGCCGCCGCGAGGATCTACTTCAGCAAGGCCCTGGCCGACCTGACCCTGCCCGAATCGGCGATGCTGGCCGGACTGGTCCAAAGCCCCTCCACCTACGACCCGGTCGTGGCTCCCGAGAAGGCCACCGAACGACGCGACCTGGTGCTGGACCGGATGTCGGCCGCTGGCTTCATTCCCGACAGTGAGGCTGAAGAAGCCAAGGCTTCACCGATCACCTTGGCGATCAGCGACACACCGCCGCAGGGTTGCTACGAGGCCCTGATCGGCGGCTTCTTCTGCGATTACCTCGAGAAATACTTGAGCAACACCCTCCAGATTCCGGCCAGCATGCTCAAGCAAGGTTCGCTCACGATCGTCAGCACCATCGACGTCGGAGCTCAATTGGCCGGGGATGCGGCCGTGTTGAATACGCTTGCGCTGGAGGACTCCCGAGCCGGCATCTTCACCCTGCAGGAACCGGGTACCGGAAAGGTGCGGGCACTGTCGGTGAACCGGATCTTCGGTCCCAACACCGCCACCGATCCCCGGCAGACCACGGTGAACCTTCCGACAGTGGCTGCCGCGGGGGCCGGGTCGACGTACAAAGTCTTCGTTGCGGCGGCCGCGCTGGAACGGCAGATGTCGATCTTCTATACACAGACCACCGACGATCCGTACAAGTCCACGGTCTTCAAAGACGCCGGCGAACCGTACGACGTCCAGAACGCTGGCAACTACCCCCGGACGTTGACCCTGGAAAAGGCGCTGTACATGTCGTCCAACACCTACTTCCTGGCCTTGCAGGACGCGCTGGGCAGCGTCGAGGAGCCGGTGCGGATGGCCCAGCGGATGGGCCTCTACAGCATCGATGCCAACGCCGACCAGATCATCGCCGAGGAGCGCGGGTCGTTCACCTTCGGCGCCGAAGCCACCAGCCCGCTGGCGCTCGGCACGGCCTACGCCACGCTGGCAGCGAACGGGACCCGTTGCTACCCCACGCCGGTCGAGCAGATCTACGACCGCAACGGCCAGCCGCTGCTGAAAGAGGACGGCGAACCGTACGTCAACGCTTCCAACTGCACCCCGGGATCGATCCCTCCAGGTCTGGCCGCCACGCTGAACGAGGTCCTGCGCAAGGACGTCGAACCTGGCTTCCCCGGCCAGACGGGTTCCAACGCCTACATCCCGGGACGTCAGATCGCCGGAAAGACCGGGACGTCGCAGAATAACTTCTCGGTGGCCTTCGTCGGCTGGACGCCGCAGTTGGTCGGCAGCGTCATGGTTTACAACCCGCTGGTGAACCAGGACGTCGGGGGCTTCGGTGGTGGCAAGGGCGCCGAGATCTGGCGAAATGCCATGCAGCCGATCCTGGCCACCATGCCCGTCGGGGTCTTCCCACCAGGCGACCCGTTCTACATCAACGGCAACACCACGACGCTGCGGGTCAATTGCGTGGGATTCAGTCAGTCAACGTGTGAAGCGGCGCTGCGCGGCCAGGGACTCAACCCCGTGGTACGCACGGTGGCCGGACCCAGACCCGCCGGGATCGTTACCTCGATCAACCCGTCGAGTGGCGACCGGGTGGCCGTCGGTCAGAACGTGACCGTCGATGTGAGCGACGGAAGCCAGGTGCCTCCCCCCCGCCCGGCGCCGGATCCGCCCCCGGGTGGCGGGGGTCGTCCCGGACCACCTACGACCCTTCCCCCGTTCCCTGGACCCGGCGGCTAGAACGCCGGTCACAGCATTACCGCACGCGCGAGTCAGCCGGATTCGCGAAGTTGCCGGTTGACCTCGGCGGACAAGCGCTTTCCGTCAACCTCGGCACCAGCACTCTTCCTGGCCAGACCCATCGCCTTGCCCATGTCACGCGGGCCACTCGCGCCGGAGTCGGCGATGGCGGCCGCCACGAGGGCGCGTACGGCGGCGTCGTCGAGTTGCCGCGGCAGATACGCCTCCAGCACGCCGGCCTCGGCCAGTTCCCGGTCGGCCAGTTCCGGTCGGCCGGCGCCACGGTAGGTGTCGGCGGACTCGTGGCGCTTCCTGACCTCACGCCGGATCACGGCCAGCACTTCATCATCGGACAGCTCTCGGGCCTGCGTGCCCGAGACTTCCGCGGTCTGCACGGCCGCCACCGCCATCCGCAGTGTGGCCCGGGTCAGATCGTTGCGGACCTTCATCGCGGCCGTGAGGTCTGAGCGCAGCTGTTCCTTGAGGGTGCTCACGGTCATCAGACAGTAGTGCGCTGCCCCTGCGTAGGCTCGGAGGATGCGCTCCTTCCGTGCCGTAGTCCCTGGAGTGGTCGCAGTGGGCTGTGCCGTAACGGCGTACGCGAGTCTGGTCGAGCGGAACATGTTCACCCTGCGGCGCTTCGACGTATCCGTCCTCGAGCCGGGATCCGCGCCCCTTCGGGTCCTGCACATCTCCGACCTGCACATGACCGCTGCCCAGCGCAAAAAGCAGGACTGGGTACGCCGGCTCGACGACCTCGATCCTGACCTGGTCATCACCACCGGCGACAATCTCGCCGGCCACGACGCCGTGCAGCCCACCCTGTCCGCCCTGTCCCCCCTGCTGGAACGACCTGGGGCCTTCGTCATGGGAAGCAACGACTACTGGGCGCCCAAGCCCAAGAATCCACTGAAGTACTTCTGGCCCGATCACAAGCGGGTGCACGGGGTCAAGTTGCCGTGGCAGCCGCTGCGGGATGCGATGACAGCGGCCGGCTGGCTGGATCTCAGCAATATGCGCGGGGAGTTGAAGGTGGATGGGCGTTCGATCGCACTTGCCGGGGTCGACGATCCCCATCTGCGCTACGACAGGTACGCACAGGTGGACGGTGAGGCGGACCCAGGAGCGGACCTGCGGATCGGGCTCACCCACTCCCCGGAACCGAGAATCGTGAACTCCTTCGCGGCCGACGGTTACGACCTGGTGCTTGCCGGGCATACGCACGGCGGCCAACTCCGGATCCCTTTCTACGGCGCGTTGGTCACCAACTGTGGAATCGACCGG
>JACCQS010000399.1 GCA_013814015.1 Geodermatophilaceae bacterium
CGGTGTTCTCCGTCCAGCCGGCCAGCTCGAAGTGGTGATGGATGGGCGCCATCCGGAAGATCCGTCGGCCACCCCCGAGGCGGAAGACCAGGATCTGAATGGTCACCGACATGGCGACGACAACGAACAAACCACCCAGTACGACCAGCAGCAGCTCCGTACGGGTGAAGATCGCCATGCCGGCCATCAGCCCACCGAGCGACAGCGACCCGGTGTCGCCCATGATGATCCGGGCCGGTGAGGCGTTCCACCAGAGGAAGCCGATGCAGGCACCCATCGCAGCAGCCGCGATCAGCGTGATGTCCAGCGCATCGCGCACCGAGTAACACCCGGCTTCCTGCAGCCGCGCGCAGTCGTGCCCGAACTGCCAGAACGAGACGATCAGGTAGGACCCGAACACCAGCACCGACGCGCCCGAGGCCAGGCCGTCGAGGCCGTCGGTGAAGTTGACGGCGTTGGAGAAGGCGCTGATCAGCAGCAGGGCGAAGGCCACGAAGCCGACCGTGCCCAGGGTCAGCGGAGCGATGTCCCGGACGAAGGACAGCACCGTCGATCCGGGAGTCAGACCGTTGGAGTTACGGAACTGCAGAGCCAGAATGGCGAAGCTGATGCCGACGACGAGCTGGCCGACCAGCTTGGCCGTCTTGTTCAGGCCGAGGTTGCGTTGGTTGCGGATCGAGATGTAGTCGTCGAGGAAGCCCACCACTCCAAGCCCCACGAGCAGATAGATGAGCAACAGTCCGCTGGCCGTCGGCCCCCGGCCCTCGCCGATGAGGAACAGATAGGCGCCGAAGTAGCCGACAACGGTGGCCAGGACGATCACCGCACCGCCCATCGTGGGCGTGCCCTTCTTGGTGATGTGGTGCTGGGGGCCATCGACGCGGATTTCCTGGCCGAAACCTCTGCGCTGCAGACTGCGAATGGCGATCGGTGTGAACAGGATCGAGATCGCCAGGGCGACGACAGCGGAGATGAGGACCGATCTCACGTCTGATCTGCTCCTCGGAGCAGAGCCTGCGCGAGCCGTTCGAGCCCGACATAGCGGGATGCCTTGACCAGGACCACATCACCCGGACGAAGCCGGGGACGCAGCAGGTGCAGCGCCGCGCTCATGTCCGGCACGTGGACGAACCTCTCTCCCTCGGCTGGAACACCAGCAGAGCCAGCATAAATGCCGACCGCGTCCGCACCCACGACGACTAGCCGGTCGATGCCGAGCTGCCGGACCTGGCGGCCCACGGCTTCGTGCTCGGCGTCGGCAGTCTTTCCGAGCTCCCCCATCGCTCCGAGCACCGCCCAGGTACGGCGACTGCCGCCTGCCACGCCGACCAGGGCTTCCAGGGCGGCACGCATCGATTCAGGATTCGCGTTGTAGGCGTCGTTGAGGATGCTCACCCCGTCCGCGCGGTCGCTGAGTTCCAACCGCCATGCGCTTCGAGGCCGTGCGGCGCCGAGGGCGACTGCGAGCTCCGCCAGCCGCTCGGGTGTGGCGGCCGATTCCACCCGGGCCGGCGGCTGCGCCCGGGCGAGCGTCGACAGGGCGACGGCACTTGCCGCGGCCGCGTTTGCCGCCTGATGTGCGCCGACCAGCTGCAGAGCCACGTCGACCTGCTCACCACCTGCCGAGAGCCGAAACCGCGGTCGACCCCCGGCACTGACATCCACGCCTGCATAGCGGACGTCGGCCTCGGGTGCGGAGCCGAAGGTCCAGACCTGTGCGGACGTACGTCCGACCAAGTACGGCGTGGCCGGGTCATCGGCGTTGAGAATCGCAACGCCACCTTCGTCGGCGGCAGGTAGGGCTGCCACGAGTTCGGACTTGGCCAGGGCCACGACCTCGGTCGAGCCGAACTCACCGAGGTGGGCGGTACCGATGTTGAGAACGACGCCGATCGACGGCCGGGCGATCCGGGCCAGCCGCGATATGTGGCCGACCCCGCGGGAACCCATCTCCAGGACGAGGAAACGGGTCCGCTCGTCGGCCCTCAGCACCGTCAGCGGTACGCCGAGATCGTTGTTGTAGGAACCGATCGGGCACACGGTCGGGCCCCATCGGGACAGGAGTTCGCCGAGCAGGTCCTTGGTCGAGGTCTTGCCGCTGGACCCGGTGATCCCGACGATCACCAGGTCCGGCAACCGAGTCAGGATCGCGGCGGCGAGATCACCCAGCGCACGCTGTGGATCGGGGACGACGACGCACGGCACGCCGTCGACGGGACGGGCGGCCAGTACGGCGACGGCGCCGGCCCGATGCGCGGCGGCGGCGAAGTCATGCCCATCGGTGCGCTCTCCCGGCAGGGCGAGAAAGAGGTCGCCCGGGCCGCAGGATCGAGAGTCGATCTGCACGTCGCCGGTGATCGACAGCGCGGCTGGTTCCACGTCGCCGCTGCCCGCTTGGGTACTCGGATGCCACTGGCCGTTGGTGGCGGTGAGCAGCCGGGCAACCGTCATCGGGATCACGGTTTCGGACTCCCGATCCAGCCGTTGTCGGCCAGTATGGAACGCAACAGTTGGCGGTCATCGAAGGGGACGACCACGCCATCGATCTCCTGGCCGTGTTCGTGCCCCTTACCGGCGATCAGCACGGTGTCGCCCGGCCCTGCCCGGTGGATCGCGGCCTCGATCGCGTGGGCCCGGCCTCCGATTTCGATCACCGCGCCCCGTTGGGCTGGCGGCACACCGTCTGCGCCTGCCCGCATCGCGGTCCGGATCGCAGCCGGGTCCTCGGAGCGCGGGTTGTCGTCGGTGATGATCAGTAGGTCACTGCCCCGCGCAGCCACCTCGCCCATGAGCGGGCGTTTGCCGGTGTCGCGGTCGCCTCCGCAACCGAGGACGAGGATGAGGGTGTCGGCGTGCGGCCTCAGCGCCTCGAGCACGGTAGCGACGGCGGCCGGAGTGTGCGCGTAGTCGACCACCGCGGTGAACGGCTGCCCCGCGTCGATGACTTCCATCCGGCCCGGCACCCGGGCTGTCGAGAGTCCTTGCGCGGCCAATTCGACGTCGATCCCCGAACAGTCGAGCATCGCCAGGGCAAGCAGGGCGTTGCCGACGTTGAAGTTCCCTGGCAGACCGAGACTGACCGTCAGCCTGCGCCCAGCCGGTCCGTGCGCCACGAACGAGGTCCGACCCTGGGCAGCCAGGACATCGGATGCGTACCAGCGCGCGTCGGTCTGTCCGGTGGCCGACACGGTGACGGTGTCCGGGCCAACCAGCCGGCGCCCCCATTCGTCGTCGACCAGCACCACCTCGTGAGCCGCGCGGCCGTCGAAGAGCAGCGCCTTGGCCGCGAAGTAGGCCTCGAGGTCTCCGTGGAAGTCCAGGTGATCCTGACTGAAGTTGGTGAAGCCGGCGACGTCGAAGGCCGTGCCGGCCACCCGGTCCAAGGCCAGCGCGTGACTCGAGACCTCCATGGCCACCGATCCGACGCCGTTCTCGGCCATCAGCGCCAGGGTCGCCTGGAGATCGGGCGCTTCGGGCGTCGTGCGTCGAGCGGGTACTGCCACCAACCCGACTGCGGTCTGCATCCGGGTTTCGATGGTGCCGATCAATCCGGGTCGCTGCCCGGCGGCGGCAAGCGCAGCCTCGAGCAGATAACTGGTGGTCGTCTTGCCATTCGTTCCGGTCACCCCGAGGACGGACAACCGGTGGCTGGGATCGCCGTACACCCGTGCCGAAAGTCGACCCAACGCCGCCCGGGGATCGGCCACGATCACGACCGGCGGACCGGCAACCGTTGCCATTGCGGCGGCTCCGGTCGGGTCGGTCAGGATCGCCACCGCGCCGGCATCGATGGCCGCCGCCGCGAAGCCGATCCCATGGGTGTTGGACCCGGGCAGGGCCGCGAACAGATCACCCGGTCGCACGTCGGCCGAGCTCAGCGTCACGCCGGACACCTCGACCGTCGCTGACTGCGCCTGCGGTGGAAGGCCCAACAACGCCGCCAGTTCGGCCAGCCGAACCGGCGCCAGCTGAGTAGGACGAGACAGGACGGCCACGGAGGGCGAGGCTACCGAGGGGCCGGGAGCGTCAGCGTCGCTGGGCCGGGCCATGCAGTCACACGATCAGGGTGAACTCCGGCCGGGCCGCACCGGTCGGCGGCACCGCCTGGTGGGCGAGCACGAAGGTCATCACGTTCTTGAAGACCGGACCTGCCGGGACGCCCGCGTCGGGTCGCTGCAGCATCACCGACATCACGTAACGGGGAGCATCGGCCGGCGCGAAGCCGGCGAAAGTGGTCCAGAAGCCGCCGCCTGCATAACAACTGCATGCCGGGTTCGGCCGCTGGGCGGTGCCGGTCTTTCCGGCAACCCGGTAGCCGTCGATGACCGCATTCAGGGCCGTGCCACCTTCGCCGACCACCGCTTCGAGCATGTAGGCCATGGTCGCTGCAGTCTCCTCGCTGATAACTCGTACTCCGTCGGGCTGGATGGACTCGGTGACCGTCCCGTCGGCGGCCGTCGTGGAGTCGACGATCCTGGGCGGAATCCGTACGCCGCCGTTGGCGATCGTCTGATAGATCGATGCCATCTGCAGCGTGGTCAGTGCGAAGCCCTGCCCGATCGGGATGTTGATCGATTGGGCAATGCTCCATTCCTGGTGGGGCACAAGAATTCCGGGGCTCTCCCCGGGGAGTTCGATCCCCGTC
Organism: Geodermatophilaceae bacterium; assembly: GCA_013814015.1. Lineage (GTDB taxonomy): Bacteria > Actinomycetota > Actinomycetes > Mycobacteriales > Geodermatophilaceae > JACCQS01. The sequence continues at coordinate 4,646 of JACCQS010000399.1, forward strand.
GGCTCGCCGATCCCGAACGCACGTAGGTATTGCTCGAGGCGATCGTTGCCCAGTTCGCGGGCGATTCCGATGGTCCCCACATTGGAGGACTTGGCGAGGATGCCGGTGACGGTGTAATTGATCGGGTTGTGCGGATGAGCATCGCGCACTGTCGTGTTGCCGACCGTGATCGAGTCCGGTGTCAGGCGTACGTCGTCCGGTGTGACGACCCCCTCCTCGATCGCGGCGGACAGTGTCATGGCCTTGGCCACTGACCCCGACTCGAGGATTCCGGAGATTGCCCCGTTGCCGAGTGTGTCCGGATCAGCCTCGTTGGCAGTGTTCGGGTCGAAGCTGCCGCAGATCGCCATCGCAAGCACCCGACCTGTGTGGGCCTCGAGAATCACGCCCTGGGCGTTCTGGGTGGACCCGTTCGCGCATTGGGCGTCGAGTTGCTGCTGAAGATGGAATTGGACGTCCTGGTCGATGGTCAGTTGAACCGATCCCCCGGGAATCGCCGGTTGATCGGTGCGCTCTCCGGCAGGGATGACCGCACCGTTGCGGCCGACTTCGTAGGATGCGGTGCCCGGCGTGCCGGTGAGCAGTTCGTCGTAGGCCTGTTCGATTCCGGCCAACCCCGACCCATCTGCGCCGGTGAAGCCGACCACTGCAGCACCGACCGACTCGGCCGGATAGACCCGCAATGGCTGAACTTCGACGCCGATTCCAGCGAGGTCGAGTTCCATCACCTGCGCTGCCAACGAAGGCGCCAACCGATCGGCAAGGACTTGATAGCGGTTGTCGGCCTGCATCTTGTCGACGAGTTCGTTGACCGGGGCACCGAGAATTCCGGACAACGTCGTTGCGGTCCGCACCGGGTCGTCGACCAGGGACGGGTCGGCATAGATCTTGCGGGCTGAGGCTGTGTAGGCCAACGGATTGCCGTTGGCGTCGAGGATCTGCCCCCGAGTGGCAGCCAGGACGTCCTCGCGGAGGCGATCGGCGGAGGCCGCGGCTGCGTACGCGGTCCCGTCGAGGCCTTGCAGAAGAACCAGCCGACCCAGGATCACCGCGGTGAGCAACGCCATGACCGCGCCCGCGAAACGTAGCCGCCGATCCGGAAAGGCCAGCGTCAGCCGGCGTCGAGACCTGCGTCGAGATCGGGAGCCTGGCCGGGCAGGCGGACGGCGACGGGCCTGGCCGTGGGGGGGTCGGCTCGCCATGTCAGCGAACCCCAGCTGGGGCCGGGGTGCCCTGGATGACTATGGAGCCGTCAGGACCAATAATGACGAAGGCAGGCTGCCCGGCTGGGATCATGCCGAGCTCACGCGCAGCGGCAGCCAAGGCTTCGGGTGCGAGCCCCTCGGCGACCTGACGCTGTAACTCCTGCTCGGTGACGGCCAGTTCAGCATTGCGCTGCACGAGCTGTTCGGCACGGAAGGAGTCTGCGGCGATGATCGTGTTCAGCACGAGCAGGCCGATGGTGCCGACGATCACCAGGGCGAGCACCAGGACGATGAAGGGCCCGCGGCGCAGGGTCGGTGACGGTGCGGGAAGCAGGCGCAGCGCCGGCGGCTGCGGCCGCGGTGCCGGCCTGGTGCTATTCGGTTCGGCGGTGCCCGTCCTCGCTGTTCCGGCGGCGGCCATCAGGCGGCGCCCCATGTTCGGGTCGGTGCAGGTGCCTCGGCGTGTTCGCCGGGCTGCCCCGCGAGATCTTCCCGCTCGTCCACGCGCGCGGCGGCCCGCAGCTTGGCCGATGCCGACCGAGGGTTTCTCTCGATCTCCCGTGCCGTCGGCGCCTCCGCCCCGCGAGTCAGCATTCGCAACCGCGGCCGGCCCTGCGGCAGCAACACGGGCAGGTCGAGGGGGGTGCTGTCCTGGGTCGCTCGCACGAGCGCCCGCTTGACGATCCGGTCTTCCAGGGAGTGATAGCTGATCGCCACCAGTCGACCGCCGGGGCGCAAAGCCTCGATCGCTGTGGGCAGGGCGCTCTCCAGGGCAGCGAGTTCGCCGTTGACCTCGATTCGAAGTCCCTGGAACGTGCGCTTCGCGGGATGACCGCCGGTACGTCGGGTGGCGGCGGGGATCGCGGTACGGACCAACTCGGCGAGGGCAGCTGAACTGGTGATCGGCGCGCGGTTCCGTTCCCGAACGATGGCCGCGGCGACTCGGGAGGCGAAGCGCTCCTCGCCGTAGGCACGCAGGACCCGGGTCAGCTCAGCGCGGGAGTAGTGGTTGACGACGTGCTCCGCGGTGAGCGCGGCGGCTGGGTCCATCCGCATGTCCAGGCCGGTGTCGCGGGAGTAGGAAAAACCGCGTTCGGCCTCGTCGAGTTGCATGGAGGAGACCCCCAGATCGAACAGCACGCCGTCGACGCCGTCGGTCGCAGAGTCCTTGAGCACCTCTCCTAGAGCATCAAAGGTGGTGTACATCAGCTGAATTCGCGCGCCGTAAGTGGCCAGCCGGTCGCCCGAGATCCGCAACGCGGCCGGATCACGATCGAGACCGATCACCCGTAGATCGGGATGGGCAGCAAGCAGGGCGTCCGCATGACCGCCAAGGCCGACCGTCGCATCGACGACGACGGCACCGGACCGACCGGCGACCGGAGACAGCAGTTCGCACACGCGAGACAGCAGAACCGGCACATGACCGGAACTGGTGGTCATCTGCTTCCTTTCAGGTGGGTCGCTGTGCCGGTTCGGTCCTCCGGTCAGGTCCCCACCCGCTCCGCCGACCTTTCGACCTGGCACCGGGGAAGGTGCGCCAGGGCGACGGTGGTGCGGCGCGGGAGGAGACCTCACCGGAGGGGCGAGGCTGCATGGTGGTCAGGTCGCTCGGGGCAACACCTCGGCCTCCAGGTCGGAGAAGGAGTCCTCGCGCTCGGCGACGAACCTCGCCCAGGCAGCCGACTCCCAAATCTCGAAACGAGTGTTGGCGCCGACCACGACGCAGTCGCGATCCAGCCCCGCGTAGGCCCGGAGGTCGGGCCGCACGACGACCCGCCCTGCCTTGTCCGGAGTGGGGTTGTCGGCCGACCCGAAGAAGAAGCGCTCGTACTCGCGGACCGCGCGCGAACCGCCGGGCGCTTCGTTACGGGCCAGCAGGTCCGCGATCCGAGTCATGTACGCCTCCGGATACCCGAACAGGCAGCGCTCCTGCCCTTTGGTGATCACCAGACCCTCGGCCAACTCATCGCGATAGCGGGAGGGCAGGGCCAATCGGCCCTTTTCATCCAGGCGCAGCACGTGCGTTCCGAAGAACACCGCTCCACCTCCTGCGCGCCTACTCCACCACTGCTCTCCACTGGGCGCCACCTTAACCCACCAACCCCCACATCGGTGATATTTGGCCCCGTGCATTTCGACGAGCGGGTCACCAGGACGTGCCTACACATCTCTCCGAGACCGACGTAGGCTGCTGGGGCCAACTGCCGCGTCCGCCGGCACCCCAGATGCCACCGGCGATCCCGGCGGGCAGGTAGGAGGAACGCTGCGGTGACAGCCGCCCCGCACAGCCGGGTCGTTGCACGTCAGGACGCTGCGCAACGAGGCGGCGCGGCGGACTCTGACGGCGCCCACCGTGCCCGCCAGGGCGCCGTTCCCCTGAACGAGGCTCGCGAGATCGCTACCCGGATCGCCAACAACATCGAGCGGGTGATCGAGGGCAAGCCCGACATCGTCCGACTGGCCCTGGTCGTCATGCTGGCCGAGGGCCATCTGCTGATCGAGGACGTCCCCGGCGTCGGGAAGACCAAGCTCGCCAAGGCCCTGGCCCGCTCGATCGACTGTTCGGTTCGCCGGCTGCAGTTCACCCCTGACCTGCTGCCCAGCGACGTGACCGGGGTGAGCGTCTACAACCAGGACACCCGCGACTTCGAATTCAAGCCCGGTGCGGTTTTCGCCAACCTGGTGGTCGGTGACGAGATCAACCGTGCCTCTCCCAAGACCCAGTCCGCGCTGCTGGAGTGCATGGAGGAGCGTCAGGTCACCGTCGATGGGACGACGTACTACCTGGAGAGCCCGTTCATGGTGGTGGCCACTCAAAACCCGATCGAGATGGAGGGCACCTATCCCCTGCCCGAAGCTCAGCGCGACCGATTCACCGCCCGGGTCTCGATGGGCTACCCGGACACCCGTGCTGAGCTGGCGATGCTCTCCGGCCACGCCGACCACGACCCGCTGGAGGACCTGCGTCCGGTCTCGAATGCCGCGGAGGTACGCAGCGTCATCGCCGCCGTGGCTGGCGTCTTCGTCTCTCCCGCGGTGTCGAGTTATGTCGTCGAACTGGTCGCCGCGACCCGCCGCAGCTCGGAGCTGCGTCTCGGTGGGTCACCGCGGTCGAGCCTGCAACTGCTGCGCTCGGCGAAGGCCGTGGCGGCGTTGGCCGGCCGGGAGTACGTGCTGCCCGACGACGTGCAGCAACTTGTCGGGCCGGTGCTCTGTCATCGGGTGATTCTCACGCCGGAGGCCCAGATCGCCCGGCGCAGCGCCAACGACATCGTTGCCGACTGCCTGAAGCGAGTTCCGGTGCCGCGCAACGCGCCGGACGCGACGGCCAGCTGAACGCCACCGGCGTGATTCAGACAGATCCGGCCTGACCTGAGATGCGCAAGCTCTGGGACAACCTGACGATTCGCGGCAATTGCCTTGTGGCCGCCGGAATTGCTCTGGTCCTCACCGGTATCACGCTGGGCGAGTCCGGCCTGCTGCGGGCTGCCATCTTTGCTCTCGCTGTTCCGCTGGTCGCCTCGCTGTTTGTGGGGCGCAACAGGTTCCGGCTTTCCTCGGCTAGATCGATCCTGCCCAGCCGCACGCCGGTCGGCCAGCCGGCCACCATCGTCCTACGGGTGACCAACCGCGCCGAACAGCGCAGCGGGCTGCTCCAGCTGGACGACTCGGTTCCGCACGTCCTGGGTGCCCATGCCCGATTCGTCGTCGACCGGCTCGCGCCCGGCGCCAGCGTCGAACTGGCCTACGAGGTGGAGTCGGCCCTGCGAGGTCGGTTCGCGATCGGTCCACTGCGGTTGAAGCTGAGCGATCCGTTCGGCCTGGTCGAACGTAGCCGCGGCTTCGCAGCCACCGACGTGCTCACCATTGTCCCTGTCGTGCACCCACTTCCGGGGGTGGGGTTGGGCGGGGCCTACTCAACCGGTGGGGAAAGCAGCTCGCGGTCTGTGTCCATCCAGGGCGAGGACGACGCCGCGACCCGTGAGTTCCGCAGCGGTGACGACCTCCGCAAGGTGCACTGGCGCTCCACCGCGCGGATCGGCAAGCTGATGGTCCGTCGTGAGGAACAGCCGTGGCAGACCAGATCGGCCATGCTGCTGGATACCCGCAGCACCGCCCATCGCGGAGCGGGAATGAGCGGCAGCTTTGAGTGGTCGGTCAGCGCCGCGGCCAGCGTCGGAGACCACTTGAGCCGGTTGGGCTACAGCCTGCGGCTGTTCACCGACGGCGGAGAGATCCATGGTGTGTCGGGTCTTGCTGCCCGGGACGCCTTGCTGGATCAACTCGCCGTCATCCGTACGTCGACCATCCGCACCCTGGACCACGGCGTGAATGAGTTGCGCCAGGCCGGAGAGGACGGGCTGTTGGTCTGCGTGCTCGGCGAGGCGACCCCGGACGACGCAGCCGCGCTGATCCGCGGCCGGTCCTCGACCTCGACCTCGATCGCCGTGCTGTCCGACGTGGCCAGCTACGACTCCGGTGCCCCACGTCGCCGAGTGCGATCCGGTTCGTCGGCTTCCTCGCCCTACCGAGAGGCCGACCGCGACAGCCCTCCGGGCGCCGGTCCGGTCACTGCGACGACGTCAACGACGGCAGAGCCGAGCCAGCTGGTGCTGGCCACTGCTGGAGTGTTCCGGCGAGCCGGTTGGCGGGTCGTGATCGTGCCGAGCGGCGTCACCATCACAGACGCCTGGGCGCAGGCGGGGGTCACCGCCTTCGGCTACAGCGGGACAGCGGCTTCATCCGAGGGCTCCGGCGGAACCCGTCTGACGACAGCGGGGACGCCGTGACCGCTGGCACCGCGACTCTCGGGCAGCTGACCCAGAACGGGCCGGTGCGGCGACCTGGAACCGTCGCCGACGACTCCATCCTCGCCGGGCGGCGGTCGCTACGCATGGGTTTGGCCTGCGGTTGTGCCACGCTGCTGACCAGCGCCGCGCTGCTGCCGGTCTTCGTCAACGTCGGCTGGCTGCCGTCGGTGGCCGTCATGGTGGTCGTCGTGACGGCGACCGGTATCGGCGTCCGCGCTCTACCGCGGCTGGCCGGGTTGGCGCCGCTTGCCCAATTGGTGGCCGGCTTCGTGCTGCTGACCCTGATCTTCAGTCAGGAGTTGGCCTTTGGTGTGATCCCGACGGCGAGCAGCACCAGGATTCTCTGGTCGGTACTCGGTGAAGGGCTGCTGGACGTGCAGGCGCAGGCCGCGCCGGCGTTGCTGCTGGAAGGGCTGGTCGCCCTGACCACGCTGGCGATCGGTGGCATGGCGATTCTCGTCGAGTTCCTCGTCATACGGTTGCGCCGCGCGGCCTTGGGTGGTCTGGCGCTGTTGGTGGTCTACCTGGTGCCGGTTGCCACCTTGATCGGCTCGATCAGCCTGATCAGCTTTCTCGGTCCAGCGGTGGGCTACCTCGTGTTGCTCTACGCCGACGGTCGTGACGGGGTGACCCGATGGGGCCGCAGCGTCACTCCTGGCGGGCATCGATCCCTGCCCGGTCTGGTCACCGCGTCCCAGGTCGCGTTGGGCGCGGTCAGCCTGGGCCTGGTCCTGCCCCTGATCATCCCTACCTGGCCGGAAGGGCTGCTCGGACAGCAGTTCGGGGGTGGTAGCGGAGCCGGCCCAGGCACGTCGTTGAGCCCGTTGGCCCGCTTGCAGGGCGAACTCACCCTGCCCGAGAGCCGGGATCTGCTCCGGTTCGAGACAAGCATCGACGACCCGTTCTACCTGCGCTCGGTGGCTCTGGACACCTACGGGCCCGACGGCTGGTCGGTGGCCAACCTGGACAGCCAGGTGCAGGTCGCCGGCGACGGGCTGCTGACCCGGCTGCCTGGCCCACAGAACCTGCAGAGCTTCACCGCCGACATCACCGTGCTCGAGCACGACGACCGTTTCCTGCCGGTCTTTGCCTCGCCGCAGACGATAGAGGTTCCCGGCGATTGGCGTTTCGACGAGAACAGCGGGACCGTGTTCAGCCGCGACGACACCACGGCGGGATTGGAGTACTCGATACGGGCCCAGCGACCCGATCCGACCACGACGCAGCTCGCCCGGGCGCCAGACCTGGATCCGGACAACCCGGTGCAGGTCGATTTCACCGCGCTCCCGAGCGGCTTGGACCCCGCCGTCGCGGCCCTTGTCGATTCCCTGGTCGCGCAGGCCGGCGGAGGCGGCCCGTACGAACGGGCCGTGGCGATCAACAACTATCTGACCGACGGCGAGAACGGCTTCCTCTACAGCCTCACCACTGAACCAGGCACGAGCAGTGACGACCTGGTCAACTTCCTGAACAACAAGCGGGGCTATTGCGAGCAGTACGCCGCTGCGATGGCGGTCATGCTCCGTGCTGCCGGAGTCCCGGCACGCGTCGTGCTCGGTTACACACCCGGCACTTTCGAAGACGGTGTGTGGACGGTCACCACCGATGACGCGCATGCGTGGGCGGAGGCCTACATCAGCGGACTGGGTTGGCTGCCGTTCGACCCGACGCCGATCGGACCAGGCCGCGCCGTCGAGCTCAGTTATGCCCCACGGGCCGACAGCATCCCCGATGAGCAGGAGACCTCGGCAGCCCCCAGCGCGTCGCCCGGACAACTTCCCGGGGGACCCGCGGCCCAATTCGATGAGAGCCTCAGCGATCCGAACACCTTCAACCGGACCGCGGTGCAGGAGGGCGTCAACTGGATACCCATTGCGGTCGGCGGCGGACTGCTGCTTGTGCTCGCCGGGTTGATCACCCCTGCGCTGATCCGGATGCGCACCCGACTCAGTCGAAGCCGCCTGGTCGGCCGCAGTCGGGCCGCACCCGGTGCCCATGCCGCCTGGGACGAACTCCTCGACACAGCGACTGACCTCGGCCTGACCAGCCGCCAGGACGAGACCCCGCGCATGCTGGCCCGTCGGTTGGCCCGCGACGCGATGTTCGACGCGGAGAGCGCGGTCGCCGTACGCGACATAGCCCTTGCCGAGGAACGTGCCCGGTACGCGCCCGAGTCCGTGGCCCTGGCGCGGTCGGTCGATCTCGCACCCCCGCTGCGCTCGGCCCGGCGTGCTCTTGGTCGACACGCCGGACGACGACAGCGCCTGCGAGCACGGGTGCTGCCCGCTTCGACGGTGAATCGGTTGCGACCGTCCACGCGCTCGGCTCGACGCAAGTCTCGGCCGCCCAGTCGCTGAGTCGCGCACCTGCGGTAGTAAGCCGGTCCAGTCGCGTTGTCGGCCGGCGGCTTGGGGCCGCTTCGTTGAGTACACAAGGCGCAGCACCGGGATCGGGTACGCGGCCCCCGTCCGCATTGCCCGCCGGTGGTGATGGGGTCTCACTCCAATACGAAGGACGCAGCACCAGCAGGCGCTACGCGCACCGTTGCATCGCCGGCCGGCGGATCCGTTCTTCGCCAGACTCTTTGGCTGATTCCTCGTATTCGCTTGCGTCACAGCCGGTTACCGGCTATACTCGAACACATGTTCGATGCGGTGACCTGCAGCTGGGCCGTCGCTCGGTGGGCCGGGTGGAACTGATCGACCGGATCGGTGCTTGGGAGAAGCTGCGGGCCTGGGCCGAGGCCGGTCAACTCGCCGAGATCGCCGACATCGCACTGCGCCGCCGCCACACCGACGAACTGGAACGCGCCGACCGCGGCGGACACGGTGCACCCGGCCAGCTGATGGAATTCGTCGTCGACGAGATCGCCCTGGCCGCCCGGACCAGCCGGGTCGCCGCCGCCCACCGCCTCGACCTGGCCCACGACCTCACCGGCACCCTTCCCGCAGTGTTCACCGCCCTGCAGACTCACAGCATTGACCTGATCCGGTCCCGGATCAGCACCGAGGGCACCGCAGCCTCGACAAACACCTCCGGGTCGCCGTCGCCGACACGGCGCTGGCCAAAGCCCCCACCCAGGCGCCCAGCACGCCGCGCGCCGCGGTCGCCCGAGCCGTGCACATTCTCGATCCCACCGGAACCGAGGAAAGGCACAAGGCCGACCTGACCGACCGGCGGATCACCCTCACCCCGCGCGAGAACGGAATGAGCGAACTCTGGGCGTCCCTACCCGCCGACCGGGCCGCCGCCGACACCGGCCACGGCTGCGCCACTCCGACCGGGACTGCACAACCCGCGAAACCAGCCCAAACCCCCGCAGGCACCCGAGACCGCGACCCGCCCCGCGACCCGGCCCGCGAGCCGACAGCCACACCCCGGCCGCCGGACCCACCGGCCACCGGCCTGGGCCCAGGTCCAAGTCGTACTCCCAGCGAACCTGCTCACCCGGAACCGGCCCGAACCGGCCGAACTCCCGGCTACGGCCCGATCCCCACCTCGATGGCCTACCAGATCGCCGCCGACGCCACCTGGCAACGACTGCTCACCGACCCCGCCACCGGCGCCCTGACCGACATCGGCCGCACCCACTACACACCACCCCATCCCCTACCCAGCCGGGCCCACCGCCGACTACAACCTCGCCGGCCCATGCCGACACCACCACCGACTCAAACAACACCCCCGATGGCACGCCAGCCTCCAACCCAACGCCCGAATGACCTGGACCACCCCCACCGGACACACCCCCACCACCCACCCACCACAGCCCTTCGAACCCGCGCAGCCCGACCCGCCACCCTTCTGAGCGAGGCGGCCCGCCACCGACGGTGGGCAGCTGGGCAG
>JACCQS010000109.1 GCA_013814015.1 Geodermatophilaceae bacterium
CGCAGACCGCGGTCTTGCCGGTCTTACGGTCACCGATGAGCAGCTGGCGCTGCCCGCGACCGATCGGGGTCATCGCATCGATGGCCTTGATCCCGGTCTGCAGAGGTTCGGACACACTCTGCCGGTCAATCACCGAGGCGGCCTGCAGTTCCAGGACCCGTTCCTCGTCGCTGTCGATGTCGCCCAGGCCGTCCAGCGGCTGAGCTAGCGGGTTGATCACCCGACCCAGAAAGCCATCACCCACCGGTACCGATAGAATTCGGCCGGTCCGGGTCACCCGCTGCCCCTCTGCCAGGCCCTGGTAATCACCCAGAATCACGGCGCCGATATCGCGGACGTCGAGGTTCAAAGCAACGCCCAGGACGCCGCCCTGGAACTCCAACAGTTCGTTGGTCATCGCCGAGGGCAGGCCCTCGATGTGCGCGATGCCGTCCGCGGTGTCCACCACGGTGCCGACCTCCTCGCGCGAGGCGTCCGCTGCGAAGGAGGACACATACTCCTCGATCGCGCTCTGGATCTCATCCGCGGAGATCGTCAACTCGGCCATGTGAAGGTCCTGTCTGTCTGGGTGAATGACGTGGGATGTGGTTGAGGGCGCAGAGGCATGGAACCGGCTGTCGTCGCGCTCAGCGAACCAGCCGCTGACGGGCGGCAGCAAGCCGGAACCGGATGCTGCCATCGATGATCTCGTCACCCACACGGACGACAAGGCCGCCGAGGATGTCGGGGTCCAGGGATATCTGCAGGGCGATCCGCCGGTTGTAGATGCGCGACAGGCTGTCCACCAGTCGCTGCTCCTGTTCATCGGTGATTGCGATCGCCGTGGTGATCTGAGCGATCGAACGCTCCCGGCGTAAGGCCGCGAGATCGGAGAGCTCTTCGATGGTCTGCTGCGCCTGACGGGCACGGGCGCCGGTGAGCCTGGCAGCCAGCAGCCGCTCGGTGACGCGATGGACCTTGCCGCCGACCAGGGCATCCACCAGGGCCGAACGTTGGGTCTTGCTCGCGGCAGCATCGGACAGCGCGCGCTGCAGCTCCGGGCGCCCGGCAACGATTCGGCCGAACCTGAAAAGTTCGTCCTCCACGGTATCCAGTGCGTTGGCCGCTTCAGCCGAGCCAAAGGCAGCCTGTACGGCCAGCCGCTCGATTCCTGCGGCGAACTCACTCGGCAAGGACCAACGGGCTCGTACCGCTGCCCCCAGCACTCCTGCGGTCCGCTCGTCGACCTTCCCGCCGAAAACGGTCGTCACCAAGCCGGCCCGAGCGTCGGCGTCGGTCGAGCTGTCAGCCAACGCCCGGCGCAGGGAGGGCTGGGTATCGAGGACGTCGACCACTGCGAAAAGCTCGTCCGCCAGGCTCAGCAGTACCTCGGCGGACTGTCCCTCAGTAGCGTTGTCGAGGTCGGCGGTGACGGCTCGCAATGCCTCTCGACTGGCCGCCTGCATCAAGCCCGACTTCCAGACGTCGAGCTCATCGAGGACGCTACGGAGAGCCGGGCGCCGACCTCGTTGGTCTCAGAGCCCGCCATCTGGTCGAGCTCGTCGAGGAAATGATCCACGGTGCTGACCCTGCGCTCGTCGTGGGACAGCGACTCGACGATGATTCGCTCGGCCAGTGCCATCATGAGCCCGCCCATCTCGCCCTGGAGCTGGCGCACCGTCTGGTCCCGCTGGGCAATCAGTTGCTCGGCACCCCGTTGGCGGATCCGTTGGACCTCGCGGTCGGCCTGCTCGCGAAGTTCTTCTCTGATCCGTTCAGCGTCGGCTCGCGCCGTGTCACGGATCTTGGCCACCTCGTCGCGCGCCTCGACCAGCGCCGACTCGAAGCGACGCTGAGACTCCTCGAGATCGCGCTCGGCCGTTTCGCTGGCATCGACCTGCGCTTGGATGGTGTCCTGTTGTCTGGTTGCCATCCGCGACAGGACGGGCCAGACGTAGCGGTAGAGCACGAGGAGAATGATCAGGAACGCGAAGATCTCGGAGAACAGGACTGCCATCAGCTTCCGCCTCCGCCGGCGGGCGCTTGCTCTACCTCGGCGAGAAAGCGGTCCACTGTCGAACGCCCATCCTCGGTGACTGGCTCTCCGATGATGCGTTCGGCAAGGCGGGTGGACAGCCCCCCGACGTCTTCGCGGAGCCGGCGCGTCGTCTCCGTGTGCGCATCGGCCAACTGTTTCCCACCCTCGCTCTGGATCCTTTCAACCTCGCGGTCGGCTTGCTCTCGCAGCTCCGCGCGGACCCGGGCCGCATCGGCTCGCGCGGCGTCCCGGATGCTGGCCGCCTCGGCGCGCGCCTCGGCCAGCTCGGCTTCGTAGCGCTCCCTTGCCTGCTGCAGAGTGCGGGTCGCCAACTCCTTGTCCTGAACCTGCTTGCGCACCATGGCCTGCCGCTCGTCCAACGCCCGCGAAAGCGGTGGCACGACGTAGCGGTAGAGGACGAACAGGACGATCAGGAACAGCACGAACTCGACGAAGATGGTGGCGTTGGGCAGCAGGAAGTTTGTCGTCTCCTCCGCCGCCAGCACGCGTGTCGTCATTGAGCAGCAGCTCTACGCCGCGCCAGTGACGAACACGAACAGCGCCATGAAGGCCAGGTTGATGAAGTACATGCCCTCGGCCAGGCCGATGATCAGAAACATGGTGGTGTTCAGCCGGCCAGCGGCCTCGGGCTGACGCGCAACGCCCTGGATCATCGCCGAGCCGACCAGGCCGTCGGCGATCGCCGCACCGATCGCGCCACCGCCCAATGCAAGCCCGCCGCCGACCATCGCCAGACCGAGCAGAGTTCCATCGCCCCCGCCCTCGGCAGCCACGGCCAGCACACTGGACACACTCATGTTTTCTCCTCGTTTTCCCGTGCCACACCTCGACGGGTAGGCCACGAATAGTCTGCTGGGGAGCAGAAGCAGCGGCGCCTAATGCGCCGCTGCCTCTTCGTCACTGCCCACCGCTTCGCTGAAGTATATGACAGTGAGCAACGTGAAGATCAGGGCCTGGATCACGCCGATGAAGATGTCGAACAGCTTCCACGCAGCGTTGGGTGCCCACAGGATGTAGGCCGGCAGGAGGCCGATGATCGAGACCATGATCCCGCCGGCGAAGATGTTGCCCCACAGCCGCAGGGACAGTGACACCGGCCGGGCGAAGTACTGCGTGATGATCTCCGACGGAGCAAGGAAGGCGTACGGCTCGGTGAGGTGGCCGAAGTGCTTCTTCGCACCGCGGGCCCGGATCCCGGCGACCTGTACCCAGACGATCACCAGCAGCATCATCGGATAAGCCAGGTTGACGTCCGCCGTCGGTGGCGGAAGGACGTGCTCGGAGGGCAGCGCGGCCAGCAGGTTGCAGATCAGGATGAAGGCAAACAGGGTGATAGCCAGAGAGACCACGCCGCTCGGTGCCCGCAGACCCATTCCGTCTCGGACCTGACCCTGCACCCAGGCGGTCAGAGCTTCGAAGACCACCTGCAGTTTGGTCGGACGGCCGCGGGTCACTCCACGGGCCATGTAGATGCCCAGTGCACACAGGATTGCCCCGGCGATCGCCGTCGCGATGATCGTGTCCAGATTGAGGGTGAAACCGAGGAACTCACCGGTCCAGTGCTCGCCCGGTGTGATTTCCTCGGCAGCCAGCACGCCGGCCTTCTGGACCGCGTCGTTCGTCATCTCTGTCGGATCTCCTTGATCAGCGGCAGCATCGAGGTCGCGACGGCAATCAACTGGAACACGGCCAGCCCGCCGAATACGGCGACACCGGCGGGGCGGAACAACAACACGAGGCCGAACGCAAGCACGGTGATCGCCCCCAGCCGCAGGAGCACCGATCCGGAGAACCTGACCTTGGAAGGCCGCGTGTCGGAGAACCGCTCGACCGACCTCACGACAAGAGCAGAGTTCAGCAGCCCGAGCGCGAGACCGACGCAGCCGAACAACGCGTAACCGGCCTCGCCCATCGGGACCAGAACGGCGACTCCGAGCAGTCCCGCCACGAGTGCCGCGACGGCCGATCGGCGCAGCGTGGTCCGGGTGATCGGCGGTGTGTGCGGTGTTTCGGTTACCACGACACTCTCATCTCAGTCACATGTACCTCTTGAACAGCTTGTAAACGTAGAAGCAGGCGGCGACCACACCTAGCCCGAGACCTGCGAGAGCGAATCCCGGGAACGTGCCGAAGGAGAGATCCGCCAACCAACCGAGGCCGAAGCCGGCTACCAGGCACAGGGCCAAGGTCAGCCCCATGGAGAGCAGGTCGCCCAGTTCGGGACCGCCAGCGTCCATCGTGACCCGACGCTACCAGAGCGCCGGAGGCTGCTCTGCCCTCCCGGGACTGGCCGAAGGCCGGCGGCGATGTGCCGTACTCGGTGCTCACGTCAGGGTTCTGGCTCGTTGCGGATGAGGACCCGTTGCGCGTCCACGGCGGAACTTCGGGAGTTGGGAAAGCACGACCGCGATGACTGCCAGGACGACCATCCCGACGAGTACCGGGAGAGTCTGTCCGGTGATCGCGATTGCCACCGTGCCGAAGGCGAGCAGCCCGGACCACAGGTACATCGTCAGCACCGCCCTCCGCTGGGAGTGCCCGATCTCGAGCAACCGATGGTGCAGATGCTGCTTGTCCGGAGCGAACGGCGAGCGTCGGGCACGAGTACGCCTCAGCACCGCCAGGACGAGGTCCACCAGGGGGATGGCCAGGACCGCCAGCGGGATCAGCAGCGGCAGGGTCAGTGGCAGGACACCGCCGAGGGAGGACAGAGTCTGGGCGTCCGCCCGGCCGGCTGCCGAGACAGCAGCGGCAGACAACATCAGCCCGATGAGCATGGACCCGCTGTCTCCGAGAAAGATCCGGGCCGGCGAGAAGTTGTGTGGCAGGAACCCCAGACACGCGCCGGCCAGCAACGCTGTGGTCAGCGTCGGTGCTGAGGCGACGTCGCCGTACCCGGTACGGGCCAGGTAATAGGAGTAGGCGAAGAAGGCCAGCGCCGCGATGCCGGCGACCCCGGCGAGCAGCCCGTCCAACCCGTCGACGAAGTTCATCGCATTGATCGCCAGCACGGTGAGCAGGATCGTCAGGGGTACCCCGACCTGCGAGCCCAGCGAGACGGTGCCGATGTCGCCGAACGGGACGTAGACGTACTGCAACTGCACCCCGAGCAGCACCATGACCCCCGCGCAGGCGATCTGCCCGACGAACTTGGTCAACGGGTCGAGGTCGAATCGGTCGTCCACCGCTCCGAGCAGGCAGATCAGTCCACCGGCCACGAGCACCGCAGTGGTTTCCGAGCTGTAACCGAAGGTTCGCTGCAACGCAGGTAGTTGGTGGGCGACCAGCATCCCCGAGGCCACTCCGGCATACATCCCGAAGCCGCCCCACCGGGGCGTCGGGATGGCATGCACGTCCCGGTCCCGGACCTGCGTCATCGCACGGAAGTGCCGGGCCAGAGTCCGGATGACCGACGAGGCGAGAAAGGTCACAATCGCCGCGGTCAGCAGGACGACCGAGTACTCACGCAACGACTGTCACCGCTATCGGCTCACCCAATTGACCCCAGCCAAGATCGGGTCAGAGCTTGCGCCCGTCGGGCCAGCCGGGGTCATGCCGTCGGTTCCGGATAGGCCGGATGGGCAGCGACCAGATCGCCGACCTCGGCCGCGATCGCGCCAGCCTGCTCTCCGGTCGTGTCGCGGATCGCCCGGCCGATGAGCGAGACGATCTGGGCCATCTCGCCGGGTCCCATGCCTTGGGTCGTGACCGACGGCGACCCGACGCGTACGCCCGAGGCGACGCTCGGCGGCTGCGGGTCGTACGGGATCGCGTTCTTGTTCAACACGATTCCAGCTGCATCGCAGCGCGCCTCGGCTTGCGCACCGGTCGCACCGGTCTCGGTGAGGTCGAGCAGCGCGAGATGGGTGTCGGTCCCGCCGGTGACCGCCCGAAGCCCCTCGGCCTCCATGCCCTTGGTCAGGGCCTGCGCATTGAGAATGACCTGGCGGGCGTAGTCCTGGTACTCCCGGCTCATGCATTCTCTGAGGTTGACCGCCTTGGCGGCAACCGAGTGCATCAGCGGACCGCCCTGCATCATGGGGAACACCGCCTTGTCGATCGCCTTGGCGTGCTCGGCCTTGCACACGATCGCGCCGCCTCGGGGACCGCGCAGAACCTTGTGCGTGGTGAAGGTGACCACGTCGGCGTAGGGAACAGGACTGGGAATTGCCTGTCCGGCAACGAGTCCGATGAAGTGAGCGGCGTCGACGATCAGAATCGCGCCGACCTCGTCGGCGATCTCCCGGAAGGTCGCGAAGTCGATGGTCCGCGGAATCGCCGAACCACCGCAGACGATGACCTTTGGCCGGTGCTCGCGGGCCAGGTCGCGCACCTCGTCGTAGTCGATGTGCTCGGTCTGCTTGCTCACGCCATAGTGCTTGGCGTTGAACCACTTACCGGAGAAGGACACCTTCGTGCCGTGGGTCAGGTGTCCGCCGTGTGGCAGAGCCATCCCCAGCAGGGTGTCTCCCGGCGTCATGAAGGCGCCGTACGCGGCCAGGTTCGCGCTGGCTCCGGAGTGCGGCTGGAGGTTGGCATGCTCGGCACCGAACAACTCCTTGGCCCGGGCGATGCCGATCTCCTCTGCCTTGTCGACCTCGGCGCAGCCGCCGTAGTAACGCTTGCCGGGATAGCCCTCGGCGTACTTGTTGGACAGTGTGGAACCCAACGCCGCTAATACTGCGGGGCTGGTGAAGTTCTCGCTGGCGATCAGTTGCAGTCCGCCGCGCAGCCGTCCCAGTTCGCCGAGGATGACGTCGGCGATCTCCGGGTCGGTCGCCCGCAGAGCCGCGAAATCCGGCCCCCAGTACGTCGATGTGGTCATGTGTTGGGTTGCTCCTCGGGAGTCGCAGGTGCTGCGGTGGGCTCGGACTGTGCTGGGGTGGGCTCGGGGTGCGGCGGACCTGCTGTCACGGTACGGAGGGTCGGCACCAGATAGTGCAACCGGTTCTGCGATACAGCGCCGATCCGCAGGACCCGCGGGGGGTCGACCGTGCAGTCCACGATCGTGCTCGGCTCGCCGTTGGCGCGG
Source organism: Geodermatophilaceae bacterium (assembly GCA_013814015.1). Taxonomy (GTDB): domain Bacteria; phylum Actinomycetota; class Actinomycetes; order Mycobacteriales; family Geodermatophilaceae; genus JACCQS01. The sequence goes on from JACCQS010000109.1 coordinate 7,071, forward strand.
GGACCGTCGTCCAGGACCACCTCCACCGCGTCGCCCAGCGCCTCGATCGCCTCGTCGGCGGTGCGCGCGGGCGGACGTCCGGAGCGGTTGGCACTGGACACGCCGAGCGGTCCGGTCTCCCGGAGCAGGTCTCGGGCCAAGTCGTCGTCCGGAACGCGGACGGCCACTGTCCCTTGGCCGTCCCCGAGGTCCCAGGCCAACGACGGCGGGTGCTCGACGATCAGCGTCAGGCCGCCCGGCCAGCACGCTCGGGTGAGCAACCGGACAGCCGGACCGAGGTTGGTGGCCACCCCTTCGAGGGTGTCCACATCGGCGATAAGTACCGGAACCGGCATTGCCCGGCCGCGACCCTTGGCAGCCAACAGTCCGGTGATCGCCCGGGGCGTGAAGGCGTCGGCGGCAACCCCGTACACGGTGTCGGTCGGTAGAATGACCAGCTTGCCAGCCCGGATCGCGGTGCCCGCCGCGGCGATCCCCTCGCGTCTCTGGGCATCGTCGGAACAGTCGAACCGCTGGGTCATGCCCTCCATCATCCCGCGAGCTCTTCCGAACAATCAGCCGACTCAGCTATGGGCTCTCAGTCGGGCAGGTCGGCGAAGCGCCTTTCGAGGTCGGCGAGGTCTGGGTCCCGCAAACCGGCGGAGTCGTGGCTCCACCACACGTCGCGGTACACGAGCCGCCCGGTCATCCAGTCCTCGTGCGCATCCAGCAGCGCTACCTGGAAGGCCGCGCCGGGCGTGCGGGCCGACGCCGGCTCGAAGCCGTGTCGCCCGGCCTGCTCGAAACCGCGGGCGCCGTAGTAGGAGGGGCTGCCCTCGAGAAACAGTGCGGGCGCGCCGACATCCCGGGCGGCCTCGATCGCGGAGCCGACCAGCGCCGTACCGATGCCGTTTCGCTGCGCGTCAGGGACAACGCTGAGTGGGCTCAGGACGGCGACGTCGACGAGCGCCTGTCGGGCATCGAGCCAGGCGTGGCTGATTCCGACATGGCCGACGATTCGCCCGCCTAGGCAGGCGACCAGGCTCGACCGGACGAACCCGGAGGCGACCACCCGCGACCGAATTCGCCCCCTCGAGGATCAGTGCGAGCTTGTTCACCTGCGCGTGCTCACATGTCGGCCTGGCCACTGGTGGCCTCATGGGTCAGGCCGAGCCGGCGTCGCCTGACCCGGCCAGTTGTTCGGTGCGGGAGGCGAGCACGAGAGCCTCGATGATCGCGTCCAGCTCCCCGTCCAGGACCTGCTCGAGGTTGTTGGCCTTGAAGCCGATCCGGTGGTCGGCGATCCGGTTCTCCGGGAAGTTGTACGTCCGGATCCGCTCGCTGCGGTCGACCGTACGGACCTGGCTGTGCCGTACGTCGTTCGCCGCCCCCGCCGCTGCCTCCATGGCGGCGGCCAGCATCCGGGCACGCAGGATCCGCATGGCCTGTTCCCGGTTCTGCAGTTGCGACTTCTCGTTCTGACAACTCACGACCAGGCCGGATGGGATATGGGTGATCCGTACGGCGGAGTCGGTGGTGTTCACGCTCTGTCCGCCCGGGCCGGAGGAGCGATACACATCGATCCGCAGGTCGTTGGGATCGATCGTGACCTCGACGTCCTCTGCCTCGGGCATGACTAGGACACCGGCCGCCGAGGTATGGACGCGGCCCTGCGACTCGGTGACCGGTACCCGCTGCACCCGATGCACGCCGCCCTCCCATTTCAATCGGGACCAGATGCCCGGCTCGTCCGCTGTGCGCGCCTTGACCGCGACGCTGACGTCCTTGTACCCGCCCAGGTCGGACTCCACGGCGTCGAGGACCTCGGTCTGCCAACCCTTGCGTTCGGCGTAGCGCAGATACATCCGCAGCAAATCACCGGCGAACAGCGCGGACTCCTCGCCCCCCTCGCCGGCCTTGATCTCCAGAATGACGTCCTTGTCATCATTGGGGTCGCGCGGCAACAACAGCTCTTCGAGCCGCTCGGTGAGGGCTTCGATCCGTACGGCGAGCTCCTGCGCCTCTAGCGCGAAGCCGGCATCCTCGTCGGCCAGTTCGCGAGCCGCGGCCAGGTCACCGCGGGCGGTTTCGAGCTCGCGGTGGGTGGCCACGACCGGGCCCAGCCGCGAGTAGCGCCGACCGAGGGTCCGGGCCCGGGTCCCATCGGCGTGCACGGCCGGATCAGCCAGTGCGGTTTCCAGATCCTGGTACTCGGCCAGGATCTCGGTCAGGCGCTGCGGATCGGCCGAAACAGGGGCGCTCATCATGTGCTCCTCTCCTTTCCTGGTGGTTATGACGCAAACCGCCAGGGTCTCGGCTCCGGGTTCTGGCTGGAGACAGCAAACGGCGCCTGCTGCCCACCGGGAAGGGTGAGCGCGCAGGCGCCGTCGGTGGAGCTAGCTGTCGGTTTTGGCGCTATCGGTGCTCGTGCGCTTGCCGAAGCGGCGCTCGAAGCGGGCCACCCGTCCACCCGTGTCGAGGATCTTCTGCTTGCCGGTGTAGAAGGGGTGACACGCCGAGCAGACCTCGGCGTGCATGACGCCGTTCCTGGCCGTACTGCGGGTGGTGAAGGTGTTCCCGCAGCTACAGGTCACCTGGGTGTCCACGTAGTCGGGATGGATATCGGATTTCATGTCTGTCTTCGCTCCTTGATGTCGGCGCCGAGTGTAAGGCCGAGGGCCGGTGCGGTATTCCCCGCAGGGTCGCGCAACGGCCGGCGACGAACTACTCGTTCGGCCCGAGAGTGGTCTTCTGAATCTGCATGAGGAACTCGACGTTCGTGGGCGTCTTTCGCATCTTGTCCAGCAACAACTCGATCGCCTGCTGCGGGTCGAGAGCGTGCAGGACCCGGCGCAGCTTGATGACGACCGCGAGTTCGTCCGGCGAGAGGAGGATCTCCTCCTTGCGGGTACTCGAGGCGTCGACGTCGACCGCCGGGAAGATCCGCTTGTCGGCCAAGCGCCGGTCCAGCTTGAGCTCGGCGTTACCGGTGCCCTTGAACTCCTCGAAGATGACCGTGTCGCCGGTCGAACCGGTCTCCACCAGCGCGGTCGCGAGGATGGTCAACGAACCACCGTTCTCGATGTTGCGGGCCGCGCCCAGGAAGCGCTTGGGCGGGTAGAGCGCGGTGGAGTCGACGCCACCGGACAGGATCCGGCCGCTGGCCGGGGACGAGTTGTTGTAGGCCCGTCCCAGGCGGGTGATGGAGTCCAGCAGGACGACCACGTCGTGGCCCATCTCGACGAGGCGCTTGGCCCGTTCGATGGACAATTCCGCGACCGTGGTGTGGTCAGTCGGCGGCCGGTCGAAGGTCGAGGCGATGACCTCACCCTTCACCGAACGCTGCATGTCAGTGACTTCCTCGGGTCGCTCGTCGATCAGCACGACCATCAGATGGCACTCCGGGTTGTTCTGGGCGATCGCATTGGCGATCGACTGCAGGACCATCGTCTTGCCCGCCTTGGGCGGGCTGACGATGAGCGCTCGCTGGCCCTTGCCGATCGGCATGACCAGGTCGATGACCCGGGTGGTCAGCTGCTCGGCGCTGGTCTCCAGGCGGAACCGGTCCTGCGGGTAGAGCGGGGTGAGCTTGTGGAACTCCGGCCGCTTGCGAGCTTCGTCAGGGTCGAGTCCGTTGACCTTGTCGAGGCGGACCAAGTTGTTGTACTTGTCCCGGCGGTCGGTCTCCC
>JACCQS010000124.1 GCA_013814015.1 Geodermatophilaceae bacterium
GTGAGCCAGCCCGGACAGTCCGGGTGGGCTCAGCAACGTGGTCACACCGCAAACCTACGGCCAGGGTCTGACATTTCCGGGGCGGTAAGCGGCTGCGGGAGAATATGTTTCGAGCATCCTTGACCACACCCGTCACAGTGATCACACCACCACCGACACCGCCGGCCGACCTCGCATGCCGACCAAGAACCCAACTCCTCGTTGCCGCCGTACTGAAGTTCTTCGGAACAGAACGCCAGCGAAGATGAAAAGCCGGACAACCACCTCGCGCCCGATTGCTGCGTCCTTCGCAACCTCGGACCTCGCGCTCAGCCTTCAGTGCGGGCGGTCTGAGAAACTTTCCGCATCATGGCTCACGTCCTGGCTGTCGCGAACCAGAAGGGCGGCGTCGCCAAGACCACAACTGTCGCCTCCCTCGGGGTTGCTCTGCAGGAGCTCGGCAGGCGGGTGCTACTGGTCGACCTCGACCCGCAGGCTTGCCTGACGTTCTCCCTCGGTGTGGACCCGGACACCCTGGCGATCTCGGTGCACGAGGTTCTGCTCGGTGACCTGGCAATCGGTGACGCGATAGTTGCCACCGCGGATGGTCCTTCGCTGTTGCCGGCGACGATCGATCTGGCCACGACGGAGTCAATGCTCCTCACCCGGACCGGACGGGAGTATGCCCTTCGCACCGCTCTCACCGATCTGTCCTCCACTGTGGACGAACCGTTCGATCATGTGATCATTGACTGCCCGCCATCGCTCGGTGTGCTGACGATCAACGGACTCACCGCGGCAACCGATCTGCTGATCCCGCTCCAGTGCGAGACCCTGTCCCATCGCGGCGTCGGGCAGCTGCTGAACACGGTCAAGGACATCCAGCGGATGACCAATCCTGGACTGCATGTGCTGGGCGTCCTGCCGACGCTCTACGACGCTCGCACCCTGCACTCGCGCGATGTCCTCGATGACGTCACGGATCGGTACGGGATATCCGTGCTCGATCCACCGATCGGGCGTTCCGTGCGCTTTGCAGAGGCACCGGCCGCCGGTCGATCAGTGCTGGCCACCGCCGGACGGACCAAGGGAGCGCAGGCCTATCGGCAGCACGCCGAGCGGATTGCCGCCCGAGCGGGTTAGCGCTGGCGGCGGGTGCAGGATTAAGACATGGCAACGCTACTGACCCAGGACGAACTCGGCCGAGCCCTCGACGCGCTCAGCGGCTGGCATTTTCATCGCGGTTCGATCCGTACGCACATCCAGGCTCCGAACTTCACCTCTGCGGTGGCGCTGGTCAGCCGGATCGCGGAGGTGGCCGAGGAGATGAACCACCATCCGGATCTCGACATCCGTTGGCGCAACGTCGATGTCGCGTTGGCTACTCACTCGGCTGGAGGTATCACCGAGCTGGACGTGACTCAAGCGCACCGCATCGTCGAGCTTGCGGCCCAAGCCGGTGCCGAGGTTGCTGCGCCGGCCGAGCCGGGCGACGGAATCGAGATCGGTATCGACTGTATGGACCCCGCTGCCATCCGGGACTTCTGGCGGGTCGGGCTCGGGTTGTCCGAGAAGACCATGCCGGACGGCGCCGTCGACCTGGTGGTAAACAGCGAGGACTCGACGGGAGTCTGGTTCCAGCAGATGACCGAGCCACGGCCGCAGCGCAATCGCATCCACATCGACGTGTACGTGCCACGAGATCACGCCGAGGGACGGGTCGCAGCGGTCGTGGCAGCGGGCGGACGGCTGGTGACCGACGAACACGCGCCCAGTTGGTGGGTCCTGGCCGACGCCGAGGGCAACGAACTCTGCGTCTGCGTCTGAGCCCGTTCAGCCGTACGCGACCAGAGCCTGTCCAGTGACCGCGATCAGAGCCGACCCCGTTTGCTCGATGCGAATCAGATCGTCGGTGCCAGCGGGCTGTGCGGCAGTATCGCCGGTGACGACTGAGCGGGTGATCTCCTGCCCGGTCAACGGATTTCGGGTCACGAAGGCACCGGCCTCGGGTACGACCACGCCGAGGTCGCCGTCGGCCGGTAGTCCGCTGGCCGCGACGCTCCACAGTTGAGCACCGGTGACCGGATCGATGGCGTAGAGCCGGCCCGCGACGTGCACCAGCGGAACTCCTCCTCCGCCGGGCTGCCCGGCGAACATGCTGGCGGCTGTCTCGCTGCGCGCAGAATCGGTGACCACAGTGGACAGTTCGCTACCGTCACGAGCGCTCAGAATCGTGAGTTGTTGTCCAGCAAGGAGACTGATCACGCCGTCGGCACCAAGAACGATGACCTCACCCGGTGGTGGCGCCACCCGCCATTGCTGGTCTCCACTGTCGAGGGCAAATGCGGCCAGCCAGGTCGTCCCGGTCCTGCAGCGCTCCAGGACGACCACGCCATTGATACCGATGCCGATACTGGACAACTCGCAGCCCTGCGGGGGGTTGTACCGCCACCGGATGGAGTTCCCGACCGCGTCGAGGACCGCGATGCCGCCCGGTGTAGCTGCCAGGGCGGTGGTACCGGATCCGAGCAGGCTCAGCCCGTCGCTGAAGCCGACGTTGCGATACCACCGGCGTACGCCCGTGCCGGCCTCCAACGCGACCGCCTCGTTGCACCGGCCGGTCGTCCGGTAGATGGCGACCACGACATCGTCGAGGACGGTGAGGTCGCACATCGTCGCGTTGGAGCGCAGATAGTGCCAGCGTTCCTCACCGGTCAGCGGATCGAGCCCGCGTACGCCTCGCTCGCTCGAAGTGATCACCGTGCCGCTGGCCACCGTCTGCTGGTCGTCGGTCCGTTGGTCGTCGTCGGCCGGATCCGTCGACCAGAGCGCCTCCAGTTGCGTGGCCAGCGGCTCGCTCGAGCCCTCGGGTGGGCCGGCAGCGGTTCGTACATCGGTCTTGGCGGCGTCACTGTTCACAGCCAGGATCACGCCCGCAACCAGGGCGATCACCAATCCGCCCAGCCAGCCCAGGGCCGGCCAGGATGGACGCCGCAGGGTACGGGGAAGGACCCGACTCATGTCAGGAAGAACGACGAGGTGTCAGTCCGCGGCCTGCGCGGGACGGCGCCGGCGGTTGCGCGAGCCGGACGTACCGGACGTACCGGACGTACCGGACGTACCGGTCGCGCCAGAGGCGCTCGTTGCACCCGAGCCCTGGACGTTGGCTGGGCCGGCCTCGCCTCGGGTACCCGTGGCGCCCTCGGCGTTGACCGACACGCCACCACGGGTTCGGCTGCGCGAGCGTGAACGACGCGGGCGTCTGGCCGGCTCGTCTCCGGTGGCCTGTTGTTCATCCGAGGAACGACCTTCCCGGCGTGAGCCGCCCTGTCCGCGGCCACCGCCGCCGGCGAAGCGTTCCGAGGCCGCTGGGTTGCTTCTGCCGGCCGAGCCGGCGGAATTGCCCCGGCCAGCCGAGCCGCCCGAGCCGGACCGTCCGCCCGCGCGGCCTGGACCTCCGGAGCCGCTGCGCCCACGTCCGGTCTCCCCGAGATCCTCGACTCGCTCGGCGGACAGGCCCTCCCGGGTGCGGGCCGAGCGAGGCAACCGACCGGTGGCCGAGGCCGGGATTCCGAGGTCGGTGTAGTAGTGCTCGGAGGTGGAATATGTCTCCGGCGGGTTGTGGAAGGGCAGTTCGAGCGCGGTGTTGATCAGGCTCCAGCGCGGCAGGTCGTCCCAGTCAACGTAGGTGACGGCGATGCCCTTCCCACCGGCCCGTCCGGTGCGTCCGATCCGGTGCAGGTAGGTCTTCTCGTCCTCGGGGCACTGGTAGTTCACGACATGGCTGACGCCGGTGACGTCGATGCCACGGGCTGCGACGTCGGTGGCGACCAGGACGTCGACCTTGCCTGACCGGAAGGCGCGCAGGGCCTGCTCACGGGCACCCTGACCCAGGTCGCCGTGCACGGCCGCGGCTGCGAAACCCCGGTCGACGAGTTCGTCGGCGACCTTCTGGGCGGTTCGCTTGGTCCGGCAGAAGACCATGGTCAGGCTGCGGTCGGTGGCCTGCAGCAGACGAGCGAGCAGTTCGTGCTTGTCCAGATTGTGCGCCCGGTAGACGTACTGGGTGGTGTCCGGGACGGTTGAGCCCTCGTCGTTGCCGTGAGCGCGAATATGCGTCGGCTGAGTCATGAACTGCCGGGCCAGGGTGACGATCGGGCCGGGCATGGTCGCGGAGAACAACATCGTCTGCCGCTGGGTCGGGACCATGCTCAGGACGCGCTGGATGTCGGGCAGGAAGCCCAGGTCCAGCATCTCGTCGGCCTCGTCCAGGACCAGCACGCTGACCTGACCCAGCAGGAGATGACGCTGTTCGGCAAGATCCAGGAGCCGGCCGGGCGTACCGACGACGATCTCCACGCCCTTGCGCAGCGCCTCGATCTGCGGCTCGTACGCGCGGCCGCCGTAGATCGCCTGGACGCGCATTCCGCGTTTGGAGCCAGCGGTGGCCAGGTCCCGGGCGACCTGGACGCACAATTCCCGGGTGGGTACGACGACCAGGGCCTGCGGCAAGCCGTCGGCCCCCTCGGAGGTGTTGGTCAGTCGCTGCAGCATCGGTACGCCGAAGCCCAATGTCTTACCGGTGCCGGTACGCGCCTGACCGATCAGATCGTGGCCGGCCAGGGCGATCGGAAGGGTGAGCTCCTGGATGGCGAAGGTGCGGGTGATGCCGACCTCTGCCAACGCCGTGGTGATGTCGGGATGGACGGAGAAGTCGGTGAACAGCGGCGCGGTCTCCTCGACCGGCGCGCGGGCGGCGAGTTCCTCGGCCGGCAGGACCTCGGGGGCTCCCTCGGTGGCGTGCTCGAGGGCAACCGCCTCCTCATGAGTCAGGTGATGGGTGTTCTCGAGTCGGGTCTCGGGATTGGTCAGTGCTCTCGCCTCGTCACTACGTCGTGCGAATTCCGCTCGCGCCGACGTCCCGGGGGGCGATCGCAGCAAACGAGGTCGAGTCGGAACTCGAAACTCGGGATTGTGACCGCGCAGGCGCGTTCTCCGATTGCCGGAGTGCACCACAAAAGGCGTTGACGCACAGATACGCGAGTCGTGGTCCGACCCGCCATCGCTAGTCTAGCTCAACTGATCATTCGGGCCGCCCGTTCATGGCTCAACTCACAACGTGTCGCCGCGCATGGGAGAATCCAGGCTCGTGCCCAGAAAGGTGACAAGGCTGACGGACAACGCGGTCATCGACTTGCTCGGAGTCCTGGCCTACGGCGAACTGACGGCCTTCGATCGGCTGGCCGAAGACGCGCGGATGGCACCGACCACAGCGGGTCGGGCAGCGCTGGCCAGGATGGCCGCGGCCGAGATCGGGCACTTCGGCCTCCTCTGTGACCGGTTGACCGAACTCGACGCCGATCCGGAAAAGGCGATGTCCCCGTTCACGGCCCCGATCGACGCCTTCCACGACGGCACGCGGCCGAGCACCTGGCTCGAGAGCCTGGTCAAGGCCTACGTCGGGGACGGCCTGGCTGCGGACTTCTATCGCGAGGTAGCGAACTTTCTCGACGAGTCGACCAGAAGTCTGGTGCTGTCGGTGCTGGCCGACACGGGGCACGCCTCCTTCGCCGTACGAGAAGTGCGAGCAGGCATTCGGGCCGACCCGGCCATCGGTGGCCGGCTTGCGCTGTGGGCCCGGCGCCTGGTGGGGGAGGCGCTGACTCAGTCCCAGCGGGTCATCGCAGAGCGGGACCAGTTGGCCGACCTGCTGATCACCGGAACCGGCGACCTGGCCGGTGTCGCCGAGCTCCTCAAGCGGATCACCTCGGCGCACACGCAGCGGATGAGTCAGCTGGGGCTGAGTTCGTGACAGAGGCAACCGATCTCGTGGCAGGAGCTGCATGACGTTCAGCGAAGGCGTACGGATCGATCCGGGGCGGGAGAGCGGTGGCCGTGGGGGCGGCCGACGTGGCGGTATCGCAGTAGGCGGCGGCGGTGGGCTGATCGTCGTGGTGCTCGCGCTGATCTTCGGCTTCAATCCCGGTGACATTCTCGGCGGCGGCGACACCGGCACGCAGGGTCAGACCCAGGGCGACGACGCGTTCGCCGAGTGCACCAGCGCCGAGGCGGCAAACACCAACATCGACTGCCGAATCATCGCCACGGCCGAGAGTCTCGATGCCGTCTGGGAACGGCTGTTGCCCGACAGCGGCGGCCCCGCCTACGTCCAACCGGGCCTGGACATCTTCGCGGGCTCGGTGAGCACCGGATGCGGAGGTGCGACCAGCGCGACGGGGCCGTTCTACTGCCCGGCTGACCAGACCGCGTATTTCGACTCGGAGTTCTTCGATCTGTTGGAGACGCAGTACGGGGCAAACGGCGGCCCGCTGGCCCAGGAGTACGTCGTCGCCCACGAGTTCGGCCACCACATCGAGAACCAGCTGGGCCTGCTCAACCGGGCACAGCAGGATCCGCAGGGACCGGAGTCCGGAGGCGTACGGGTCGAGCTGATGGCCGACTGCCTGGCCGGGATCTGGGCCAAGAACGCGACCACGGTGCCGGACCCGGACAGCGGTACGCCGTTCCTGGCCCCGCTCACCGAGCAGGACATCAACGACGCGCTGTCAGCGGCGTCCGCGGTCGGCGACGATCGGATCCAGTCGTCGCAGGGTGGTCAGGTCAACCCGGAGGCCTTCACCCACGGGACTTCCGAGCAGCGCCAGCGCTGGTTCATGATCGGATTCGAGCAGGGGTCGGTCGATGCCTGCAACACCTTCGAGACTAACGACCTGTAAGGGCTTGGGCGAGGCCTCCACCCTGGCGCTCATGATCATCAGGCCGCTCAGGTGGGTCGATCACCCGGGAAGTGGCTCAACCCCTGGCATCGCCGGTGGGGTGGACCGAGTGGCAGCGATCACCGCGGCGAACAGGAAGAGCGCGAAGACGGCGTATGCCGTGCTGAGACCAATGAGCGCAGCCATGCCGGCAGTGCCGTTCAGGGAGGTGATGGCGCCACCGGCCGCTCGTCCAAACAGCCCACCAAACGCCTCGGCGGTGATGACTGCGGTGGCCAGCTCGACCGCGCCGAACCCGATGGACTCGTCGGTTGAGGTGCAGATGAGGTACAGGCTGGGATAGGCAAGTCCCACTCCGACCCCGGCGACGGTCCAGGCCGCGAGTGCCGCGCCGAAGCTCGGCGATACAAGGGGGACTGCGGCAAGGGCAGTCACACCGCAGGCGGTGAGGGTGAGTCCCGCTGCCGCGAGGTATCGCCGCTTGCCTCCTCGGACCAGACGTGGCACCAGAAGGCTGGTCAGCGCCCAGGCGAGCGGAGCGACACTGAGCGCAACTGCTGCCTGCGCGAGGGTCGTGGCGTAACCGTCGGTCAGCAGCACTGTGATCAGGCTGTCGGCGCCGAAGTACCCCGTCGCGAAGAACAGCATGGCGCCGAGTGCAGCGGGGGTTCCGCGGCGCAACCGAATCGTTCCGCGCGGCATGATCGTAGCGACGCCGGCAAGCGCGACGAGCGCACCCGTGACGGCGACAGGCCACCAGGTCGGATGCGCGCTGCTCAGCACCAGTGCACCCACACCGACCGGGATGAGAAGTGTCCTCCCAAGAGGGCGTCGCAACTGCTCGTCGTCGACTCCGTCTGGACGGGCGGCCCGGACGACGAGCATCCGGCCGACGAGCACGATGGGCACTGGCAGCAACAGGGCCCACCGCCAGCCGACTAGGTGCTCGAGGGCAAGGGTTACCGGCGGTCCCACGAGGGCGGGCACGATCCACATCGCCGAGGACGCGGCTATCACGCGCACGCGCAGCTCTCCGTCGAGGTGCGCAATGATTGCGGTGATCCCGAACACCGCCAGCAGCCCGCTGGCAAGCCCGGCGCCGACTTGCCCAGCGGCGAAGACCCAGGCTGTGCGGGAGGTGGCCGTCACGACCGCACCCCCGACGTACCCGATCAGTCCGACGCTCAGCGTCCGGGCCGCCCCGAGGCGGCCGACGACGCGTGAGGCCAGGGGCAGCGCGACGAACAGACCCATCGTCGACCCGGCGATCAGCAGACTCAGGTGGTCACGGGCGTCCAGATCGCGCGCCACAGTGGGCAGCAACGTGGACGAGACGAAGGTCGAGACGGCTGCGGCGAATTCGAGCGCGACAACGCCGACTGCCAACACCATGGCACCGGCCGGGTGCGGTCGGGTCGGGGCGCTGGTCATCGGGTCAGGTGTAGAGCTCGCGGTCCTGCGAGTTGACCTGCACCCACACACCGTCCGGGTCGCACACCCGCACCGAGTGACCGAAGTTCTCGTCGACGATCGCTTGCGGAGCGAAACCTGCCGATCGCAGCCGAGACGTGATCACCTCGAGGGGTTCGTCGGCCTCAAATGCCAGCTCGCACGTACCGACCGTGGCGCCATCTGCCTCGTGGATCGCCAGCATGCCGGATGCCGCAGGCAGTTCGGCCCAGGCGCCAGGACGCGATACCGAGCCAGCATCCAGCCCGAGCGCACGGTAGAACCGCATTGAGGCGGCAACGTTGGCGCTGTAGCGAATGGGGACGACTCTCACGACTCGTCCTCTGCTACGTGCCTGCTCAGATGTTCTTCGAGCACCCGCTCGACGAATGCCGACAGCGACTGGTTGGCATCGACGGAAGCGTGTTTGACCCGCCGCACCAGGGCGGCCGGCAGATAGATGTTGAACTGTTGCTTGTC
>JACCQS010000181.1 GCA_013814015.1 Geodermatophilaceae bacterium
GGGTTTACAGGCTGTCGGTGTCATAGCCGGCGCGCAGGTCCCGGAGCAGGTCGACGGTCAGCTCGGTGCCTGCGGCGACCGCGGCGTGCACGTCGCGGAAGTACTGCTCGTAGCCGGGCGGGGTGTACATGCACAGCGCCGTGGTTGGCGTGCTCCGGCTGGCGTTACGGAACCCGTGCGCCGCGCCGCGCCCGGCTTGGGCCAGGTCGCCTGCGCGGAGCAGCACCTCTCCGGCGTCGGTGGCCACCGTCAGCTCGCCGGTCAGCACATAGAAGTACTCGTCGTGACCCCAGTGGATGTGCGGACGGGCGCCCAACGTGTCCGGCGGGACCACGAACTCCTCCAGCCCGAACAGCCCGGCCGTGTTCGCGCCGGTGAGCTTGAACAGATGCTCTATTCCCGCGACCGGGATCGCCTCGCCCTGGCTCGCGCGAACGATGGCTGCGGGTACACGGTCGCCGGAGTGGGTCATGCGGCAATTGTGCTCGATCCGCGCCTTGGCCAGGGATGACCGGGTTGTCAGGCTGCCCGCATGCCACCCAAGGGGGCACCCAGCGTACGCGGACAACAGCGCCGGGCGCGGGTGCCGATCCGGGCTACTGATCCGGATGAGGACCGGCCCCATGACCGGTCACCGATCCTCCACTGAGTTCGCAAGAAATGCTCTTACCTGCGCCCGCTCGAGGCTATCGCCTGCAGGCCGAGCCGCGGATGTGTTGCTAATTGAGGTGCCGGCTGATCCGTCGCCCGGTGAGGACGGCTAGAGCGGCCGACGCGGATAGCAGTAACCCTGTTTCGGCTAGCTGGAACCAGACGTAGCGGTCGGCGGGCTGGTAGATGATCACCTGCCGTAGGTCGGTGCGGCGCAGACATTCTACGGTCGGGTAGGTGTTGGCTGGGTCGGCGCAGATCTCGCCGGCGGCTTGGGAGTCCAGCTCGTTGCCTGCCGTGTCGAGGTATGACATCTGGTAGAGCCAGCCGAGCGGGCTCGTGACGGGCGAGGGGTCGGGGATCATGTCCGTACTGCCTAGGGTGCGCTCGACCGGGGGTAGGTAATGCGGACGCAGCATCGTCAAGCCGACGAATACCAGTGGCAGCGCGACCAGCGTGAGGGCAACCGCCACCATGCTTCGCCGCACCAGCAGTCCGAGCGAGGCGCCGAGAAGCAGCGCGAAGGTCCACGTACCGGTGGGCACGATCCCGGACTGGCTGAACCTGCCCACGTCCCCGAACGTCTCCGTGGCGTACAACATGGGGGTGAAGTCGCTGTGCGCTCGGGTCATCACGACGCCGGTGATGAGGCCGAGGATTGCGGCGGCGGCGGTGAGAGTGCCGAGTTTGACGGCCAGCCAGCGACGCCGGCTCACCGACTGCGTGAACGCCAGCCGATAGGTGCCCTGCTCGAGCTCGCGGGCGATCAAGGGGGCGCCCCAGAACATTCCAACTGCCAGCGGGAGCAGGTTCCCGAAGATCACCACCTCGCGCGCGGAGTTGACGGTTTCACTGGCGGAGTTGATCGCGTTGATGCAGGAAGTGGTCGGGTTGCGGGGCACCGTGTCTCGCGACGGGCATGCGTCGAGTGTTTGCTCGACGACGAAACCCGTGTAGAGCAGATAGCCGCAGTAGACGGCTACGAGCGCTGCGACGGCGATCAGTTGCCAGCGGTGCTGGCGCCAGGTCAGCCAGAACATGGATCGGTCCTTTACCTCGGGATGTGGGGATTTCGGCGGGCGCAACGGGCCGGTGAAGGGGTCAGCCAGCTACCGCGACCGGGCCGGGTAGGACGCTGGCTTCCGGTTGACGCAGGTAGTTCAGGACCAGCTCGTCGAGGGTCGGTCTGTGGACGGTCCACACGGGACCGATCGGATGCTCGCCGGAACGTAGGAGCACGGAAGCCTGCCGCCCGGTGATGGTCTGCGCGACTATTGACACCCGAGGCGGCAGGGTGTCGACGGCCTCGCGAGGGCCGGTGATCAGCTTGTGACTGTCGAGGAGTTCATCGATGTTGCCGCTGACCTGGACTCGTCCCTGGTTGATGGCCACGAGCCAGTCACACGTCTCGACGAGATCGGAGATGATGTGGGAGGACAGCACTACGGTCATTCCGGTCTCCGCAACGGCTTGCATCAGTAGCGCCATCACGTCGTTCCGGGCAAGCGGGTCGAGGCTTGCCAACGGTTCGTCGAGCAGAAGCAGCCGCGGCCGCTTGGCGAGCGCGAGCACGAGGGCAATCTGGGATCGTTGGCCACCAGAGAGGTTGCTGGCCGGTACGTTCGCGGGCAGCCGCAGTCGGGTCAGCCGTTCCCTGGCCCAATCGTCGTCCCAACCAGGGTTGAGGCGCGCACCCATCCTGAGCAATTCGCTGGCGGTAAAGGTGGGGTACAGGGCTGTGTCCTGCGACATGTACCCAACTCGCGCCAGCGCCTCCGGTCGGTCGCTCACCGGCCGGCCGAAACGTTGCAGCGTGCCTTCAGATGGCCGCAACAGCCCTGCTATCAGATTCAGCAGCGTGCTCTTGCCCGCGCCGTTGGGCCCCACCAGCGCGGCAACCTGGCCCTCGGGCAGCGCGACAGAGCAGCCGCGTAGCGCCCAGATTCGGCCGTAGCGCCGGCCCACACCGCTCGCCTCTACCGCGTTGATCACGCGACACCTTCCTGGGCAATCTCGCGCAGCGCCGCGGTGAAGAGTGCCTCGATATCCTCGCGTGCCAAGCCCGCGCCGTACGCCGTCCGCATCCACCCGGCCAACTGGCGACCGAGACGTGCGCGTGCGACCGGGGACGCATCCCCCAGGGTTCGCTCGACGAACGTACCGAGCCCCGGACGCGCGGTGACCAGGCCTTCGCGCTCGAGTTCGCGGTACGCCTTGAGCACTGTGTTCGGGTTGATCGCCAGAGCGGCCACCACCTCCCCCGCGGTAGGCAACCGGTCGCCCGGTTCAAGCAAGCCGAGCCGCAGCGCGTGCTTGATCTGCTGCACGAGCTGCATGTACGTCGAGACACCCGACCGCGGATCCAGATGGAAGTGGATCACTCCTAAACCCCTCCACTAATTAAGTAGTGGAATGGTGCAACGGGCCGGACGACGGTGTCAACCGCTGGGGCAGCTCGCAGATGTGTTGGGAGCAGTCCATCGCCGGTCGTTCAGCTGCGGAAACTGCCGTCGCCGTCATCCCGCTGCACGACGAGCTGCGCCGCGAGTCGCGCGATGAGGTCGTACGGGATCCGTCCGTGGGACCAGGGAATGGGGCGCGACCGTCATCCCGGCGGTTCGCCTGTTATCCGTGGTAGCGGTGGCCGCGGCCGCGCATGGGGGCGTAGCTGACCCAGCCTGCGGGTGCCTGGCTGGGTGACGGTAGTGAACCGAGGCCGCCTCCGGGCGGTAGCTGGTCTGGCTCGTTGCCGACGCCGAGCAGGCTGCGGGTGACTTGTTGGGCGC
>JACCQS010000224.1 GCA_013814015.1 Geodermatophilaceae bacterium
CTTCAGCGCCGGTGTCGATCTGCCGCGGATCCTGAACAGCGATGCGGCCGGGATCGAATACTTCCTCGACGCGCTCTCCCGTGCGCTGCTGACCGTGTTCACCCACCCCAAGCCGGTGGTGGCCGCCGTCAACGGGCACGCCATCGCCGGCGGCTGTGTGCTGGCCGCCGCAACCGACGTACGCCTGATGTCCGGCGGTTCCATGGGCCTGACCGAACTCAGGGTCGGCGTGGCATTTCCGACTGCCGCCCTGGAGATTGCCCGCCATGCGATCGGCGCAAGGGTGCAGGCCTTGATCATGTCCGGTCGGTTGATCACACCCGCCGAAGCGGTCGAGATCGGGCTCGTCGACCGAGTCGTCGAACCCGGCGAACTCCTCGACACCGCGATCGCCGAGGCCAGACTCCTGGCGCAGGTTCCGGCAGAGACCTACGAGATCACCAAGCGACAACTGCACGCGCCGGCGATGGCCGCGATCGCGCGGGAGTACGAGATCTACGATGCGACCGTGGGCAACACGTGGACATCCGAGCGTGGCCGGGCCGCAATCGCCGCCTTCGTGGAAAGCCTCACCCGACCTCGGAGCTGACATGGATGAACCCAGCAATGTGCTCGGCGGCCCGCTCCAAGAGTGTTCCGGCGACCCGGTCACCGGCTTCTTTCGGGATGGCTGCTGCAACACCGATCCCTCTGACTTCGGCAGTCATACCGTCTGCGCCGTGCTGTCCGAGGAGTTCCTCGCCCACCAGAAGTCGGTCGGCAACGACCTGTCCACCCCACGACCGGAGTACGGGTTCAGTGGCCTCAATCCAGGGGACCGATGGTGCGTGTGTGCCTCGCGGTGGCGGCAGGCCTACGAGGCAGGCGCGGCGTCCCCCGTGGTCCTGGCTGCCACGCATGTCCGGGCTCTCGAGCTGATCTCCCTCGCGGCCCTGCGCCAGCACGCGGCCGATATTCCTACCGACGCCAGCGGCCTGCTCTGACCTTCGGCCGATCCACGGCAACGCGCGGCCTCGGACGACCGGACCATGAGACGGACCGGCCGGGTACGCCCTGACTGGTGGGTCGGGCGCTCATGCTCCGAGTGGCACGACGAGGCCTTCGTCCGCGAGCAGGATTTCTCCGCTGAACACCGATGCGGCCTCGGCACGGGATTGCTCTCGGTCGTTGCCCGGCCAGAAATGAGTCAGCAAGATTCGGCGTGCTCCGGCATTCGTCGCGGCGGCTGCGGCGTCACGGGCGGTCAGCTGAAGCCGTTGGCCTGCGGGACTCGGCGGAGTTGCCGGCTGCTGATCGCGCGAGGTCGCCTCGATGATGAAGAGGTCGGCATCGCGACCGAGATCGGCCAACGCTGGATCAGGTCCGGTGTCACCGGTGTAGGCAAGGGTGAATTCAGCGCAGGTGAGGCGAACTCCGACGTTGGGTACGAAGTGCGGCAACGCGTAGGTCTCGAGTCGGAAGGGTCCTAATTCCTCTGCGCCCCTCGGGATTTCGTGCAGATCGAAAACCTGTCGTACGGCATCCGCGTCGTCTTCCTCCAGCATCGCAACCCGCTCGAGGACACCGGGTGGTGCGTACAGCGGGATGGCGATCGCGTCGCGGCGGCCGAACCGGCGCGCACGGAACAACCCGTGCAGGTCGATCATGTGGTCCGGATGGCGATGGGTGACGACCACTGCGTCGATCCCGTCACCGAGCGAGGAGCCCAACAGGTCGAACAACCGCGGCAGGGTTCCGTACCCGAGATCGAGTACGGCCCGAAAGCCATCGTGCTCCAACAGAAACCCGCTACAGGCACGGCCGGCCTCGGGCCAGGCCCCGCAGCTGCCCAGCACCACCAGGCGTCCGGTCACCGGAACCGCACTGAAGGACCGTGGAACGGCGGCTCGTACGCCATTGCGGTGATCACCGAAGGCCGACCCGTTCGCGCAGACCGGCAAACAGCAGCGCGACCGTCACCCAGTCGAACAGGCCGCCGAGCAACATCAGCGGCGATGGCTCGCGGGCGGTGCGCATACGCAGGCGCAGCTGCAACCGGGAATGCGCCTGGTCGACGGGGGTAAGGACCAACGCCCAGGAGAGGGCGAGCACGTCGGCGGGCAGTGGGTCGGTGCGGTCCGGCCACGTCCAGTTGCGTGACTTCTGTCGCAGCGACAGGTAGACCAACGCGTGCTCCGGCTGGACCATCGAAACCTCGAACTGCGGCTCGCCAGGGCCCCAGTCCGGTACCCGCTGGCCAGGCGCCAGGGTCAGAAGTGCCGGCTCGATCCTACGAAGTCCGCGCCGCCGGCGGGGGATGGCCAGCTCGACCCATCGGGGGAAGTACCAGCCCGCTCGCTGCTTTCCCAGCTGGACGAGCCACGGCCACACCGTGGCGACCGGAGCCGGGATCGTTGCCGCCCGATCGATCACGTGTCCGGCGCCGGCGACCAGGTCATCACCTGGCAGTGCCTGAGCGATCTCCGCATCGGTGACACCCGAGCGACTGGCGAGCCGAGTCAGCCC
>JACCQS010000236.1 GCA_013814015.1 Geodermatophilaceae bacterium
TCGCCATCGGCAACGTCACCCTCAATGTCACCGACACGTTCAGCCTGCAGGGAATTGCACTGGGCACCATCGTCGTCGTTGCCGGGTGGCATCTTGCTCGGGTCCTGGCTCCGGCCGAACTCCAGGAAGCGCTCAACACCGAAGGTCGTTTCGAGGGCAATGGCACCGGCCCAGCCACATCGCGAACGGATGTGCATGACGAGGGAACCCGGACCGGTCCCGGCAAGACAGGCGCGGCACGAACCGGAGCCAACAGTGCAGGGCAGTCGGGCAACGCACGACCAAGGCCCACCAAGGCCACGCGGAGGAAGCGCTGAGGTAACCAGTCCGGTGCGCCGATGAGCGTCGCTGCGCCCGTTGCTCGATGATCGGCAATGATGTCCGTCGTGCATGCCGGCGATATCGACGAAGCCGAACTCGGCGAGAGTGTGGTGCTGCTCGACGAAGAGCGCCAGCCGATCGGCACGCAGCTGAAGTCCGAGGTCCATCACGCGGACACGCCGCTGCATCTTGCCTTCTCGGTGCACGTGCTGGACGAGAACGACAACACTCTGTTGGCCCGGCGGGCCGTGACGAAGCGAACGTGGCCGGGTGTCTGGTCCAACGCGTGCTGCGGACATCCGGCGCCGGGAGAGACCCTGGCCGACGCGGTAGCTCGTCGGCTGGCCAGCGAACTGGGGTTGCACGCGGTGTCGATCGTTCTCGCCCTGCCGGATTTCGCCTACCTGGCCGAAGATGCCAACGGCGTGGTGGAGAACGAGGTGTGCCCGGTATTTCTCGCCCGGGTGGCAGGAGTCGAGCCAGCCCCCGAGCCCGATCCCGGCGAGGTGGCCGAATGGATCTGGCGGCCCCGTGCTGAGGCGAGTGCGCTGGCCCGCCAGCATCCATGGCTGCTCAGCCCGTGGTCGGTGCTGCAGTTCGCGCAGCTCGACCAGCGATGATCCTGACCCCCGACGAGCCGCCCCAACGCGTGGCCAGTCCGCTTTGATGGAAGGGTGACGTCTCGATGAAGCCTCCGGCATTCGGCTACGCGGCGCCGCGCAGCGTGGAGGAGGCGCTCGCCGTGCTCGCCGACCTCGGTCACGACGGAAAGGTCCTGGCCGGAGGGCAGAGCCTGATCCCCCTGCTGTCCATGCGGCTGACCGCCCCGCACACCCTCGTCGACATCAACCGGATACCGGGCCTGGCCGACGTCACGGTCGCCGAGGACGGTTCGGTGATCGTCGGCGCGCTGGTCCGGCATGCCGAACTGCTAGCCCATGCGCAGGCCTTCGAGGCACTACCACTGCTGCGCCGGGCCACCAGCAACGTCGCGCATGCCACCGTCCGCAACCGCGGGACCACGTGCGGTTCGGTGGCCCATGCCGATCCCTCCGGGGAGATGACCGCGATTCTCGCGATAACGGGCGGCAGCGTGCAGATCGCCGCGGCCGGGAGGCGGACCCGCGATGTCGGCGCTCGGGAATTCTTTCTCGGACCGCTGGAGAGCTGCTTGGGACCTGGGGAGCTGGCGGTGTCCGTGCGGTTCGGCGCACCGGCTCCTCGGAGCGGTAGCGCGTTTCTCGAGTTGGCCCGGCGCCAGGGGGACTACGCGATGTGCGGAGTCGCCGTGACGGTGACTCTCGATGACAGCGCCGAGGTGACGACCGTGCGCGCTGCCTACCTCTCGGTCGGACCAGTTCCGGACGTCCACGACCTGACCGCTCCCGTTGCCGGTCAGCGGTACTCGACGGCGGATTGGCGCGCCGCAGGGGAGTTGGCTGCGTCGCTGGTCGAGCCCGAGGGCGACCTGCATGCCAGCGCGGACTACCGTCGCCGGCTCGTTTCCGTACTCACCGAACGCGCTCTGCCACTGGCAGCCGCCGATGCCGTCGCCCGGACGCAGGTAGCTGCCTGATGTCCGGCGAGGAACAGTTCGTGGTCAGCTTGTCGGTCAACGGTACGAGACGGCCGGTCACCGTGCCGGCTCGACGGCTGCTCTCCGACGCGCTTCGCCATGATCTCGAACTGACCGGCACCCACGTGGGATGCGAACACGGGGTCTGCGGGGCGTGCACCGTCCTGCTGGACGGCGTGCCGGTCCGCAGTTGCCTGATGTTCGCCGTACAGGCCGAGCACCACGAGGTCACCACGGTCGAAGGATTGGCCGACGCCGACGGTCGCTTGCACCCGGTACAGGAAGCGTTCCGGGACTGCCATGGGCTGCAGTGCGGATTCTGTACGCCTGGCTTCCTGACGACGATTGCGGCGGCTCTCGAGGACTACCCACCGGGCGCTTCCATCAGTGCTGACGAAGCGCGAGAGATACTGGGCGGCAACCTGTGTCGCTGCACCGGCTACCAGAACATCGTCAAGGCAGTCGGGCGCGCTCAGGAGATCCGAACGCAGCGGGCCGGGCTTTCCGGTGATGAAGCGACGGATCGCGACAGCACATGACCACGAAGCTGTTCGGCGAACCGATCGCGCGCCGCGAGGATGCCCGTCTGATCGTCGGCAAGGGCCGTTATCTCGACGACATCGGCCACGGCGCACTCGGCGTGGCCTTCGTCCGTAGTCCGCACGCGAACGCCCGGATTCTCGACATCGACGTCTCAGCGGCTGTCGAGGTGGCGGGCGTGCACGCCATCTACAGCTATGAGGATCTCGACGGTGCGATGGCGCAGCCGTTGCCGGTACTGATTCCGCATCCCTCCCTGACCGCACCCCGGACCGGGTACCCCTTGGCCAACGGGTCGGTCAGCCACGTCGGCGAGCCGATCGTGATGGTCGTCGCCGACGACCGCTATCTCGCCGAGGATGCGGCCGAGCGGATCGTGGTGGACTACGAGTTCCGGACCCCGGTGGTCGGTGTCGAGGCGGCCGAGCGGGCCGATTCCGCTGTGCACGAAGACATCCCGGACAACGTGGCCGCCCGGCTCGTACAGGAGTTCGGGGACGTGGACGCGGCGCTGCTCCAAGCGCCGCACACGGTGAGTTTCACCCAGACGATCGAGCGCAGCGCCAGCATGCCCTTGGAGGGCAAGGGCGTTCACGCCCGCTGGGACGCAGTCGATGAGTCACTCCGGGTCTACACCTCCACCCAGACCTCGACCTCGGTACGCGCCGCGATCGCCACCAAGCTCGACCTGTCACTTGACCGGGTCGAGGTGATCGCCCCGGACGTCGGCGGGGGCTTCGGGGTCAAGATCGTGCACCCCTGGCCGGAGGAACTCCTGATCCCGTGGGCTGCCATCCGGTTGGGTCGCGAGGTCAAGTGGGCTGAGGACCGCCGGGAACACTTCGTCTCATCGGCGCACGAGCGCGGTCAGCTGCAGCGAATCACCGCCGGCTACGACGACGAGGGCCGGCTGCTGGCTCTTGACGCGCACATCCTGCACGATCACGGCGCGTACACCCCGTACGGGATCGTCGTACCGATCATCACCAGTACCCAGCTGCTCGGCCCGTACCGCCTGGCCAACTACCGCTGTCAGGTCGACTCGGTCTACACCAACACGGTCATCGTCACGCCCTATCGAGGAGCCGGCCGGCCACAGGGCTGCTTCGCGATGGAACGGACCATGGACCGGGTCGCCGACGACCTCGGCCTCGACCGCGCGGCAGTGCGCGAGATCAACCTCATCCGCGCCGACGAGTTCCCCTGGGACAACCACCTGATCTTCCAGGACGGCCGGCCGCTGATCTACGACTCCGGCGACTACCCGTCGATGCTGGACAAGCTCCGAGACCTGGTGGGGTGGGAGGGCTTCGAGGCCCGACGATCGGCTGCCGCCGCCGACGGCCGGTGGCTGGGCATCGGCATGGCGCTCTACGTCGAGGGCACCGGCGTCGGACCGTACGAGGGTGGGCACGTCCAGGTACTGCCATCGGGAAAGGTGCTGGTCTCCACCGGGCTGACCAGTCAGGGCCAAGGACACGAGACCGCGTTCGCGCAGATCGTTGCCGAGGAACTCGGCGTCCCGATCGAGGACATCGAGGTGCACACCGGCGACACCAGGCGCTTCGCCTACGCGGTCGGGACGTTCGCATCTCGGGCGGCGGTGATGAGCGGCAACGCGGTTGCGCTGGCCGCCCGGGCCGTCCGGGAGAAGGCGCTCAGAATCGCTGCCGAGGTGCTCGAGGTCGATGCGGCCGACCTCGACATCGTCGACGGAGTCGTCGGCGTACGCGGCGATCCAGGGGCCGTGCTGCCGCTGTCCTCTGTGGCGGTGCTGTCCAACCCGTTGCGGTACGCCTTCGACGAAGCCTCCAGAGCGGCAACCCAGTTCGCCCGTTTCGCCTCCGACGACCAGCCGCCGGTCGCCGACGACGACGAACCCGGTCTGGAGGGCCGCGACTACTACTCGCCGGTCCGCTCGACCTTCGCCAGCGGCGCGCATGCGGTCATCGTCGAGGTGGATCCGGGCACGTGCGCGGTCACGATCGAGAAGTACGCGGTGGTGCACGACTGTGGCCGGCTGATCAATCCGCGCATCGTCGAGGGGCAGATTCACGGTGGGGTCGCCCAAGGCGTGGGGGGCGCGTTGTACGAGGTGATGGCCTACGACGAGACGGGCCAACTGCAGAACGCGTCGTTCATGGACTTCCTGATGCCCTATGTCTCCGAAGTGCCACAACGGATCGACATCGGACACCAGGAGACGCCGTCACCATTGAACCCACTGGGAATCAAGGGCGCCGGGGAAGCCGGAGTCATCCCCGGGTCGGCGGCGATTGCAGCTGCCCTCGAGGATGCGCTGGGAATCCGGATCACGTCGATGCCGTTGGGGCCCAGTCAGATCTACGACCTGATCCGGGCAGCACAAGACGGCACCGCCGAAATGACGCTGAACTCTGCCCGCAGAAGCCAGGAGGAGAGCACATGAAACTTCAGGGGACGGCCACGCTGCACGCCGACCGGGAACGTGTGTTCGCCGCCCTTACCGACCCCGGCGTACTGAGTCGATGCATCCCGGGATGTGAGTCCCTCGACCTCATCGGCGAGGACAGCTACAAGATGACGGTCTCGGCCGGGGTCGGCGCGATCCGCGGCCGCTATGACGGGCAGGTCACGCTGACCGAGCTGGTACGCCCGGATGGCTATGTCATGAATGCCCGCGGGGCCGGCGCTGCAGGCACGGTTGATGCGACCTGCCGGATCGACCTGACCGACGACGGGGAGCAGACCCAGTTGGCGTACTCCGCCGACGCCACGGTCGGCGGCCCGGTGGCTGGCGTCGGGCAACGGATGATCTCAGCGGTGGCCAAGCGGATGGCCGGCCAGTTCTTCTCCGCGGTCGACGACGAGCTCACCGGCGCCCGGGCGCCGCTGCGGCCCGCTGCTGCCGCGCCATCGGCGGCCGCCGGTGACGGGCGGACGGTGCCGCGTGGTGAGACGACCTATCTGCCCGCGCCGCGTCGCCGTGAACTCCTTCCGCCCGACGCCCGCCCGGTCCTGCTGGCCGGCGTCGGAGGAGCGGTGATCGCGCTACTGGGTGCAGCGGTGGGCGGCTGGTTGGCCCGCCGCGGCCGCAACTGACCCGGCGGATTCCAGCCCCCACTGCCATGGCCCCGGCTTCTTCTTGGGCGGACAGGTTCAACTCGGCAGCACCACGGCGGCCGGAGCCTGAAGCGGCAGCCGAACTTGGAAGCGGGTGTCACCCGGCTCCGAGACCACCTTCAGATCCCCGCCGTGTCGCTGGACGACGATCCGGTAGGAGATGTCCAACCCGAGCCCGGTGCCCTCACCGACCGGCTTGGTGGTGAAGAAGGGCTCAAAGATCTTCTCCAGCAAGCCAGCTGGCACGCCGGGTCCGCTGTCACCGATCTCGGCCAGGACGAAGTCCCGGTCGCGCGACGTCCGGAGCGTCAACGTGCCGACTCCGGCCATGGCCTGGATCGCGTTGTCGATCAGGTTCGTCCAGACCTGATTGAGCTCACCAGGATAGGCCGGGACGTCGGGCAGTGTCCGGTCGTACTCCTTGACCATGTGCAGATCCGGCGAGGCCTTGAGTTTGGCGCCGAGCATGGTCAGGGTGGAATCCAGGCCCTCGTGCACATCGATCTCCTGGTGCGCGGCGCGGTCGACCTGGGTGTATTGCTTGGCTGCGCCGACCAGTGCTGAGATCCGATGCGATGCGTCCTCGATCTCGTTCATCAACAGCTCTGTCTCGAGGGCATAGGTGACCCAGCGGATCCCGCCTTCCAGGAAGTCGATCGGAACCGCGGATTTCATTCCGGACTCGAGCCAGTCCGCGTCGACTCCGGCAGCCACCAGTGTGGGTGCCAGTTCCCATCCGCCCTCGATGTGGTGGGCATCGAGCCAGTCGGTGATCTGGTCCTCGGCGTCGCTGGTCTGCATCGGAGTGAGCTTGGGCGCCTTGGGGAGTCGCTCGATGGCCTCGTCCTGCACCGCGGTCAGCTGGTGCAACGTTGCGCCGTCCAGTTTTCCGGAGGCCAGCGCGCCGAGCTTGTGCCGCATGCGGGTGACTCGCTCGCGTAATGCCGAGGTGGCTCGTACGACCGCGGTTGCTGGGTTGTTGAGTTCATGCGTAAGACCGGCCGAGAGTCGGCCCAGCGAGAGCAGTCGTTCCCGCTGGGCAACGATCTGCTGGCTGTTGCGCATCCCGATGAACATGCCCTCCATCAGATGCATGGCCATCGGGAACCAACTGCGGACGGTCCCACCCCAGTCCGCTGCATCGATCACGAAGAAGCGGGCATCGGTGATGGCCAGCATCGATCCCTGATAGGGACCGGGCTCGTCGGTGCGTATGTAGGCCTGCATGGCACCGGAGTACGCGCCGCGCTGGTTGGTCCGGGTGAGTTCGACGTCGGCCTGGTCGGTCAGCCACTGCAACCTTTCCTCGTCCAGGGACTCGAACAGGAACAGTGTGCGCAGTTCGTCCGGTGTCAGCGTCGCGGGCTCCGGTGCGGTCATCGCCTCATCGTCCTTCCAGGTACCGGTGCACCAGGGTGACGGCCAGCGCGCCCTCGCCGACTGCCGAGGCCACTCGCTTGACCGACTGTGACCGCACGTCGCCGGCGACAAAGACACCCGGGACGCTGGTTTCGAGCAGGTACGGGTCCCGCTGCGCTGACCAGCCCGGCGGCCGTTCTCCGCCGATGAGCAGATCCGGGCCGGTCAGCACGAATCCGGCGTCGTCGCGACGGATGCCCGTGGGCAGCCATTCGTCATGGGTGCGGCCCCGATGAAGATGAAGACATGACTGGCCTGCACGACCTCGTCCATGCCGGTGTTCTCGTCGTGCAGCGTCAGGCACTCCAGGTGGAACTCGCCCTGGCAGTCGGTGACCGTTGTGCTGGTCCGAACCTCGAGGTTGTCCAAGGCCCGGACCTGTTCGACCAGATAGCGCGACATTCCTCGGTCCAGGCTCGGCCCACGCACGGCCAGGGTCACCTTGGCGGCGTGCCGGGCGAAGAACACCGCTGCCTGCCCGGCGGAGTTCGCCCCACCGACGATGACCACGTGCTGGCCGACGCAGGCCGCGGCCACGGTGGAGGCGGAACCGTAATAGACACCCCGGCCGACCAGATCGTCGACGCCGGTCGCGGGCAGCTGCCGGTAGGCGACGCCAGTCGCCAGAATGATGGTGCGCGCGGCGATCTCGCTCCCGTTGTGGAAGTGCACCACCCGCTTCGGTCCACGGACTTCCAGCCCCGTTACCTGACGGGCGGTCAGGACTTCGGCGCCGAACTTGTCCGCCTGGCGCCGGGCACGCTCGGTGAGTTGCCCTCCGGAGACGCCGTCGGGGAAGCCCAGATAGTTCTCGATCCGCGAGCTCTGACCGGCCTGGCCGCCGGTCGCCTGACGTTCGATGAGCACGGTGTGCAACCCCTCACTGGCTGCATAGACGGCGGCACCGAGACCGGCCGGGCCGCCGCCGATGATGATGACGTCGTCGTAGAAGTCCCCCTGCGGAACCGTGTGCAGGCCGACCTTCGCGGCGACCTCGGTGAGGCTCGGATTCGCCAGCGCGGTGCCGTCGGGTGTCAGCAGGAGCGGCACGGCGTCGGGGCCGGCATCCGCGGCGGCCAGCAGGCGGATCCCCTCCGGGTCGTCGGCGGAGTACCAGCGATAGGGAACCGCGTTGCTGGCCAGGAAATCGCGGATCGCGAACGAACGCTGAGACCAACGGTGGCCGACCACCCGGATCTCGGTACGTGCGATCTCCCCGGTCGCCTGCCAGGCGGCCAGGAGTTCGTCGATGACCGGGTACAGCTTCTCCTCCGGCGGTTCCCACGGCTTGAGCAGATACCGGTCGACGTCGACCACACGTTGATCGCCTGGATCGCAGCATCGGTGTCCGCGTACGCGGTCAACAGCGCCCGGCGAGCGAGCGGGAAGAGATCCATCGCCTGTTCGAGGAACTCGATGCCGTTCATGTGCGGCATCCGGTAGTCGGCCAGGAGCGCCGCGACCCGCCCCCCGCGGCGCAGGATCTCCTTGAGCGCATCGAGCGCGTCCGAGCCGGAGTCGGCGCGCACGATGCGGTACTCAGCTCCCTAGCGCCGTCGCAGGTCCCGGGCCACGGATCGGGAGACGGAGGGATCGTCGTCGACGGTAAGGAGCACGGGCAGGGGTACGCCGCTGCGCTCGGCGGTGGCCGAGGCCAGGATCTGGTCCGCCGGCGGTTCGGGGGCTCGGCTCATGCACCGACTTCGTCGACGAAGCACCAACGCCAGGACTCACCGGGTTCGTACGAGGTGATCACCGGGTCCCGCGTCTGCTGGAAATGGACGCTCGGATGCTTGTTCGGCGAGGAGTCGCAGCAGCCGATGTGTCCACAGCTAAGGCAGCGGCGCAGATGCACCCATTGGCTCCCGGTGGCCAGACAATCCTGGCAGCCTTGCGGCGTCAATGCGGGTGGGTCGGCGGTGCCGAGTGTCTCGAGATGCGTACAGACGGCCACGGGGACCCTCCAGTCAACTTACTTGGTCCCCGTCCAGCGTAGGCCCGGCG
>JACCQS010000410.1 GCA_013814015.1 Geodermatophilaceae bacterium
ACATGATGCCGATCCGCGGACGGACCTTCCGCCGATCGGCAATGGGATCAAGACCGAGAATCGAGACCTTGCCTCTTGTGGGTCGGGTCGTGCGACTGATGTCTGGGTCGGTGATCTGCATGACTCCATCGTCGGGGGCGATGGGCGTCGGGTGCGGTGCGTGCCGTCACCACTCCTGGTGCGGCCCGCACGGCTCCGCCGTGACAGATGTCATGGACGCGGCCCGCTGTTGGCCGGGAGGCGTGCGGCGAGGCGCCGTAGGGTGCTTCAGATGGGACAGCACAGCCCACAGTTCGGGTCGGTCGCCGATGTGGCGCAACGTCTGGCGGCGGCCGGATACCTGGCCGACGCCGCCATCGCGACCACGGTGTTCCTGGCCGATCGGCTCGCCAAGCCCCTTCTGGTCGAGGGTCCGGCCGGGGTCGGCAAGACCGAACTCGCCAAGGCGCTGGCCACGGCTACCGACGCCGAGTTGATCCGGTTGCAGTGCTACGAGGGTCTGGACGAGGCCCGGGCGCTCTACGAGTGGAACTACAAGAAACAGTTGCTGCGGATCCAAGTAAGTACAGGGAGCGCGACAGGTGAGTCGTGGGACGAGGTCCACGACGACATCTTCACCGAGGAGTTCCTGCTGGCCCGGCCGTTGCTCGCCGCCATCCGCCGTACCGGGCCGACGGTCTTGCTGATCGACGAGACCGACAAGGCCGACGTCGAGGTCGAGGGACTCCTGCTGGAGGTGCTCAGCGACTTCCAGGTGACCGTGCCCGAGCTCGGCACGATCGTCGCCAGCAGGCGCCCGATCGTGGTGTTGACCTCCAATGCCACCCGCGAGCTGTCCGAAGCGCTCAAGCGGCGCTGCCTCTACCTCGCACTGGACTATCCGTCAGCCGAACGCGAGCGAGAGATCGTGCAGGCCAAGGTTCCAGACCTCGCGCCGAAACTCGCCGAGCAGCTCGTAGGCACCGTACGAGCGCTGCGGGCGCTGGAGCTGAAGAAGTCCCCTTCCATCGCCGAGACCCTGGACTGGGCCCACACGTTGCTGGCCCTTGGCCTGACCACCCTGGACGAGGCAGCGGTGAAGTCCACGCTCGGGGTCGTCCTGAAGCACGCGAGTGACCAGGAGCGGGCGGCAACCGAACTGCGCCTCAACTGAGGATGGATCTGTCCCAGGACGAGGTACGTCGGATCGCCGTCAACGCGCAGGGATTCGACCGGCCGCGGCCAGCCCGGCCGAACCTCGGTCATCTACGTCGGGTCCTGGCCAGGGTGGGCGCGTTCCAGATCGATGCGGTCAACGTGCTGGCCCGCGCCCACTACCTGGCCGGCTTCTCCCGGCTGGGCCCGTACCCGGTGGACTCACTCGATCGGCTGACCTTCCGGGAAGGCGGCGCTTACGAGTACTGGGGGCACGCCGCCTCCATCGTCGACATGTCGCTCTACCCGGCGCTGCGTTGGCGAATGACCCGGCAAGAGAGGCACGCGCAGTGGACGAGGTTCCTGAGCCGGGTCCAGACCGAACGGGCCGGGTACGCCGAGGCCGTCTACGCCGATGTCGCCGAGCGGGGGCCACTGACCTTCAGCCAGCTCCTCGATCCGGCCCGTCGCCCAAAGGACAACTCCCGCTACGCCGCGGCGACGATCCTCTGGGACCGTGGCTCGGACGGCAAGACGATGCTCGAATACCTGTACGCGGCGGGGAAACTGGCCATCGCCGGGCGGAGCGGTTTCAACCCGCTGTACGACTTGGCCGAGCGAGTCATCCCACCCGAAATCCTTGCCGCGCCAGCGACGAGTACTGCCGACGGTCAGCGGGAGTTGGTCAGGCGAGCCACGGCTGCCATGGGAGTCGCCACGGTCAAGGAGGTGGCTGATTACTTCCGCATGTCGGTCGCTGACACCAAGGCGCGGCTTCGGGAACTCGTCGAGGGCGCCGAGTTGAGTGAATGCCAGCCCGAGGGCTGGACCTCCGTGGCTTACCTGCATCCGAGCGCCAGCGCCAAGCCGGTACGTGCCGCCGCGGTGATCTCGCCGTTCGACTCCCTGCTGTGGGAACGGGCCCGGGTCCAGCAGATCTTCGGATTCCGGCACAGCTTCGAGATCTATGTCCCCGAGGCCAAGCGGGAGTTCGGCTATTTCGTCCTGCCCTTCCTGCTCGGAGATCGACTCCAGGGCAGGGTCGATCTCAAGGCCGATCGCAAAACCCGGTGCCTGCTCGTTCGAGGCAGCTTCGCCGAGCCTGGCACGGATTCCATCGAGCTTGCGCTCGCTCTGGCCGGCGAACTCCGGTCGCTGGCAACCTGGCTGGATCTCGACGACGTCACCGTCTCCAGCCGAGGAAATCTCGCCACGGCCCTGCGATCTGCGCTGCGGGGATGAGCGAGCGAGGAGAGGGGAGAATGCCAGGATGACCGAGCTGAGCCATGGCGAAAGAGATCGCCCGGCCAGCTTGGTCTCGCACCTGGACGACTTCGTCCGCGCGGTACGTCAGGCCGGCGTACCGATCGGGATCAGCGACGCGATAGATGCTGCCCGGGCCATGGTGACCATCGACCTCCTCGACCGCGAGCAGCTTCGACACGGCCTGGCAGCCGTCCTGTTGAAACGGCCGACGCATCGGCCCTCGTTCGATGCGCTCTTCGACCTGTGGTGGCCGACCACCATCACAGGTGCACCCGGATCTGACGATGACTCCGACGGGGCGGAGTGGGGGATGAAGCAAGCGGACCCCGAGCCGGGCGGGGATCCGGGCCTGTCCGCCGAGGAGCTCACCGATGGCATGCGCGCGCAGTTGGCCCAGCTCCTCCTGGATGGGGATGACGACGCATTGCGCAGATTCGCGAAGTTCGCCATCGGACGGTTCGGGCAGGGCGGGCAGTCCCCGGGCGGACAATCATTCTTCAGCTATCGGGTGCTCCGGGCGTTGTCACCGGACACCCTGGTCGCAGGTTTGCTGCAGGGGCTGCTCGGCGGGCAGGAACGCGGAGGCCTGGCCGAGCAGGTGGCCCGCCAGACGATCCGGGACCGGCTGGCCGCGTTCCGCTCGCACATCGAGACCGAGATCCGTCGCCGAGCCGCCGAGCAGCGCGGCAAGGAGAACGTGGCGCGTACGGCGGTGACGCCGCTTGCCGATCAGGTCGATTTCCTCCGAGCCCAGCACAAGGACCTGGCCGAACTACGACGCAGCGTCACACCACTGGCCCGCCGGATGGCCACCCGGCTGGCCGCGCGCCGTCGGCACGGTCGACGTGGGCGGCTGGACTTCCGTCGTACTGTCCGCGCGTCCTTGGCCACCGGCGGGGTGCCATTGGTCACCGCGCACCGGCCGCGGCGGGTCCACAAGCCCGAACTCGTCGTGCTCTGCGACGTCAGCGGGTCGGTGGCCGGTTTCTCGCACTTCACGCTGCTGCTGACGGCGGCTCTGCGCGAGCAGTTCTCCGGCGTCCGTGCCTTCGCCTTTGTCGACACGTGTGACGAGGTCACCCGATTCTTCGCGCCCGGCTCGGATGTCGCCGACGCTGTACAGCGGATCGGACGCGAGGCACAGGTTGTCTGGTTCGACGGGCACAGCGACTACGGGCACTCACTGGAAACCTTCGCCGAAAAGTGGTCAACCGTGGTGGGGCCCAAGTCATCTCTGCTGATCCTGGGCGACGGCCGGACCAACTACCGCAACCCTGGCCTGGCCACCCTGGCGGCATTGGTCAAACGATCCCGGCACGCCTACTGGCTCAACCCCGAGCCGCGCCGTCAGTGGGGCAGCGGCGATTCCGCAGCGGAAGACTATGCCGAACTCATCGAAATGGTCGAATGTCGAACCGCGGAACAGTTGACCGACTTCATCACCTGCCTCTGAGGCGTACTACTCCTGCGAGATGACGACGAGGGGCACAGGCGCGTCGGCGTGCGACGTCCAGCAGTCGGTCCTCGGCGGTGATGGGGGCCGAGACGACGATTCCGGTCTGGGAGGGTAGACACCACACTCTGAGCGAGCGGTCAGCCCAGTGCGTCGGAGAGCTGCCGACGGCCGGTGATGCCGAGCATGATGTAGGCCCTGCCGAGCTGGTTCTCGACGGTCTTCGGAGTGACGAGCAGTTCCTGGGCGATGTCCCGGTTGGTCCGTCCGTCTACGGCGAGTTGTGCGACTCGGCGCTCGCTGGCCGGGAGCGACTCGTGAACCGGAGAACATCAGCTTGCGGGGGCGATCACCCAGCGAGGCGAGTC